>JARRJX010000234.1:0-4497 GCA_037388645.1 Chloroflexota bacterium | reverse complement strand
GGGCGTCGAAGGCACTGGCTGCGGCGGCTGTGGAACCGGGACGGCCCCTTGAGCCTGTGCCGCGCCCGCTGGCTGCCCGGCCTTGCCGGGGCGGCGAACCTGTCGGTAGGCGACGTATCCCCCCAGCGCCAGTGCCAGCGCCGCCAGCCCGGTGCTCGGCGGGAACCAGATCGAGAGCAGCGCAGCGGCGGCAAACCCCACCGCCACCCACAGCGAGATCGTCAACCGGCGCACCGTCAGCCACACCGCCAGGAAAACCAGCGCCAGCGCCCCCTCCACGATCACGTAGAACAGGCCGCTCCCCACCTGGAACAGCGAATAGGTGAGCATCCCCAGCGCGCCCAGCGTCGCGATCCCCGCCGGGGCGAGCGCCCACAGCCGCCTGCTGTCCAGCATGTACGCCAGCCAGCAGGGCAGGGCGACCAGCAGCAGCGTGGTCCCGATCAAAAATTCCCGCGACGGCCCGAAGATCGTCAGGCCCAGCAGCCCGGCCAGCCCGATCAGCCCGTAGGCGGGGATCAGCGTCCACAGCCGCTCGTGGTTCGCCAGGTAGGCGGCCAGCAGCGGAACCGCGATCTCCAGCAGCGCGACCATCCCGATGATCTGCGCGTAGGGTGGGTTGAGCAGCACCGCCCCCACCAGGATCGTCAGCGCGAAGAACACCCAGGCGACCAGCAGCGCCCAGCTATCCCCCCGGTGGAACAGCCACCAGCCGAGGAAGGGTAGTCCGATCAGCATCGTCCCCAGCCCAACCACCGGCAGCAGCGGCACCGTAAAAGGCAGCAGGCCGGTGTTGACCACCAGCAGGGCCAGCCCCGCCAGGATCAACGACCCGGCCCACACCCAGGCAAGGAACGACCGGACGCCTTTACCAGACGCCGAGAACATGCCCTACATCCTCTCCTCGACCGCCGGGGCCTTGTCCGCTTCCGGGCCGCTCGTCGGGGTGCTCACCTTGATCGGCTGGGGCTTGTTGGCCTTGGGCCTGCTCCCCATCTGCCGCACCAGGATGTAGATACCGGCGATGATCAACAGCACCGGGATGGCGCTGATCACGCTGCTGATCAGCAGGCCCGCGCCGATGACGGCCATCATCCCGCCAGGGATCAGCGCCCACCAATTCTCCGTGTTGCGCAGGTAGACGTAGATGAAGGGCGCGGCGATGGCGAACATCACGTAAGCCCCTGTCATCGGCCCTCCCATGATCGGGTTGAGCAGGATCAGCCCGCCGATTGCCGCCATCACGTAGGCCGGGATCAGCGCCCACCAGTTGTAGCGGTTGTTCAGGTAGACGTACACGAACGGCGCGGCGATGGCGAACATCACGAACGCCCCCATCAGTTGCCCGCCGATAAACCCGCTCAGCAGGATCACCGCCCCGACGAAGAACATCGCGTAGGCCGGGATCAGCGCCCAGCCCTGGCTCTGGTGGCTCTGCTGGATGAAATAAAACACCAGCCCAAGCGCAAAGAAGCCCGCCGCCCAGATCAGCGAGCTTAACACGCCGGGCAGGAACTGGTCGAGCAGGAACAGCCCGCCCAACACGATCAGGCCCGCGCCCAGCGCCCAGGTCCAGTCTCTCCCATTCCGATTGGATAATTCTCCCATCTTTCCTTCTCCTTCAGGCAAAATCACGTTTTCCCCGTGATGGTGTTCTCTGATAGCTAGTACGCATCAGGTGGCGGGGAGTTGTATTAAAAAAGGGATCGCCCAACAAAAAAGAGCGCGCCGGGTGCGCGCTCCGTCGGCGAAACCCCTTTTCGGGCCGCCGCCTAATGCTACCGGTCGACGAGGATATGCAGCCGGTCGATCCGCCTGCCGTCGACCTCCTTCACCGTGAAGCGGATGCCCGCATCCTGCACCACGTCCCCCACTTCCGGGATGCGCTCCAGGCGGCCCATCACGTACCCGCCAATTGTATCGTAGTGCTCGTCTTGCAGGTCGAGGTCGAGCGCCTCGTTCACGTCCTCGATCGTCACCAGCCCGCTGACCTTCCAGCCGCCGTCCTCCAGCCGCACCACCTCCGGCTCGTGCGTGTCGAACTGGTCGGGCAGCTCCCCGGCGATCTCCTCCACGATGTCCTCCAGCGTGATCATCCCCGCCGTGCCGCCGTATTCGTCCAGCACGATCGCGACGTGCTGCCGGGCGCTGCGGAAGACGCCCAGCGCGGCGTTGATCCGCGAGGTCTCCGGCAGAAAGGTCACCTTGCGCACGTAGGGCCGGATCGGCGCGTCCGGGTTGCCCTTCGCCAGCTCCGTGACCACGTCCCGCATGTAGACGACCCCGATGATCCGGTCGATGTCGTCCTCGTACACCGGGTATTTGCCGTGCGTTTCTTCGTCTTCCTGCCGCTCGATCAGGTCGCGCAGCGTGGCGTCCGCCGGGATCGCCTGCATCTCCGTCCGCGGGATCATCACCTGCCTGACCAGCACCTGGCGCAGGTCAAAGATCGCGTCGACCATGTCGTTCTCGCTCTGGTCGAGCATCCCCGAATCCGTGCTGGCGTCGACCAGCATCTTGATCTCCTCCACCGAGTGGGCCAATTCGTGCCCGGCCTCCGGCTCGAAGCCCAGCAGCTTCAGCACCAGGTTGCCGAACCCGTTCAAGGCCCAGATCGCCGGGGCAAACATCCGCTCGGCGAGGATCGTCGGGCGCGCCACGACCAGCGCCGTCTGCTCCGGGCGCTGTAGCGCGATCGATTTAGGGGCCAGCTCGCCGATCACCACGTGCATGAAGGTGATGAACGTGAACGCGATCGCCACCGCAAACCCGTGCGAGGTGACGTTCACCCACTGCTCCGGGATGGGCAGCAGCTCCAGCCCTCTTGTGATCAGGCTGGCGAGCGCCGGTTCGCCGATCCAGCCCAGCCCCAGGCTGGCGAGCGTGATCCCCAGCTGCGTGGCGGCGATGAAGCGGTCCGGGTCGTGGATCGCCTTCTGCACCGATTGGGCCAGTCGGTTCCCCTGCGACACCAGCTCTTCGACGCGGGTGCTGCGCACGCTGACCAGCGAGAATTCCGCCGCCACGAAGAACCCGTTCACCAGCACCAGGAACGCCACGGCGGCCAGGCCAAATAAGTCGTTGGCAATTGAGCTTTCAAGTTCCATGATTTACTCAAAATCCTGCGCATGACCGGCGCGGTTTCGGCCCGCGCCCGCCAGCGCCACAGTCGAATAGCCGCCGTGAGACGGGCGGCCAGTTCTATATACTCCGATACGATTTCGTTCCCTGTAAATACTACTGTATATTGATTCCAGTTTGCAAAGGAATGTCATAACGGCCCGCAAATGGTTGACAGTGCCCCTTAACCTGTGCTACGCTGATCGTACCCGTGAACGGGTTCACAACTCTAGGTATGGGGATCACACCGGCAGCCATTGAATGGTGGCAAACGCGCCGCACGCGGCAGGTTTGTCATCCAGGGGCCGGAGGGGGAATGGGATGTCCGGGAACCGGGCATCCCCCTTTTTTATCCCCTGGCGTCGGCAGGCCCCGTTTCGCAGATTCGCAGATTGTGTTATGGTGGAGTGGACACGCATCGAATCGGGGCCGCGCGTCCTGGCAGCCAGAGCGCGGTTTGCCCATCGGGGAATCAGGATGCCGGTAGCGACCTTCTGTTTTCCACCTGGACGGACAGAAACCAGATGAATCTGGCAGATTTATATGACAGCACCGACGACCCGCACGAGAAGCTGCTGTTCGTCACGATCTGGCTCGACGCCACCGCGAGCGCCGTCCGCGCCCGCCTGCACCTGGCCGAGATGGGCCGCGACGCCCGCGAGATGGCCGAATACTGGCGCGGCTTCGCCAACGGCGTCGAGCTGGCCCAGCAGGAGTTACGCGCCCTGCTGACCCACATCGACTGGATCGAGCAGGATGAGAGCGGGCAGTGGCGGGTCACCCCCAACCGGGAGAACGGCGCGGGCTGAGCCGTCCGCTCCGGGCCGCTTCTCCTGCCTGGGTGGTGGACGCCGCCGGTTATTTCTCCCTGTTCCGCCGCAGGAAGATCTTCTCCAATTCGACACCCCAGAACACCACCGAGCTTAACGCCAGGCTGAGCAGCAAATCTCGCAGGCTGAGCGCCTGCGTGCCGAATATCTCCTGCAAAGGTGGCAGGTAGATCACCAGCAGTTGCAAGACCAGCGTCAGCAGCACCGCCCCCACCAGCGCCATGTTGGTGAACGGCCCGATCGTGAAGAACGAGTCGCGCTCGGAGCGTATCGCCATCGCGTGCCCCATCTGCGAGAGCGTCAGCGTGGTGAACAGGAAGGTGTGCCAGGTGGCGCTGCCAGCCGACCAGCCCCAGAACCCGCTGCCCAGCGAGACCAGCCCCATCAGCAGCCCCACCCACAGGATGTGCCGCCCCATCCCCCGCGCAAAGATGCTCTCGTTCGGGGCGTAAGGCGGGCGGCTCATCGTATTGCGCTCCGCAGGCTCGACGGCCAGCGCCAGGCCGGGCAGGCCGTCGGTCACCAGGTTGATCCACAGGATTTGCAG
>JARRJX010000233.1:0-4505 GCA_037388645.1 Chloroflexota bacterium | reverse complement strand
GCTCTTTGTACTATCTCAACAGCCACATCGATCGGAACATGTTCCAAGACTTGGCTAGACCACATCAGGTCAAACCTTGTGCCTGCCGGGATGTCCGCGAAGGTGTTGTAGTCAAAATCCCCCTCAGAATCTACATCCAGAGAAAAGTACCTGGCTGACGTGGGAAGCACAGTTTTCAAAGGCTTGTCGACACCTGCGCCTATATCCAGGACACGGTTGTTTTCCTTGAACAGTCTTTTTAGCTCGCGGTGAGGCCCTTGAATGACGGGCATCTGGTGAATAGTACCAAAGCGCTGGTGACACTCGCCCCGCCACTGGGTTAATTGACTCCAGGAAATGCGATCATTCGTCATGGGAATTCCCCAGCCCAACGATCAGCCGCGCCACAGGCGTACTGTTTCCCGCGGGCAAGGCATTGTCGATAGATAAATCGGCTCGATAGAGGTACAGACCGAAACAGTTCAATAAGATTGTCGGAGCTATCGAAATCATGTAAGTCGCTACCTCGAGGATTAAAATGAACCGGTCACTTTCAAGATTCTTTTATCTGCCAGGAGCCTTTTATCAACGATACGCCCAACGACGCTGATAAATACTTTCCCGTACCAAAGAAATCTCCCTCGACAACACTCAAACTCGCAGCATTTTCCAATACATATGCGTAATTCTCATTATACTTGGCGACTAGCCTTAGCGTATAGTTTCCGGCAGGCAAGGGAAGTTTTTCGATAGTGCAGACAAAGACTCCTTTTGGAGGCAAGGATTGTGGGGGCAAACTGGCTACACGGGTGCTTAAAGTGAAGAGAGGCACTCCAAGTGCATTGTATAACGTCACACCTAAAACGATATTTCTTGTGGTTAAGGTTTTGATCTCCGACCGGTATTCTAAGTGGACTTCTAAGTCCGTTCCACTTGGGACGGTATTTAACCGGTTGTTCTGTTTGTCTGTGAACTTAACGGCGGTGAAGACAAACGAGCCGTTAGTTCTGGCATCTGTTCGGTCGGACAATGGGATATCGGATAGATCATCCAGACCCTTCAGGTAATGTTGAATGGCCTCCGTCTGGTTACCATCGAATACAACCTCCCCCTGCTCCAGGACGATGCCGCGAGTACAGAGATTCTCAATGGCGGCCATATTGTGGCTCACAAACAACACCGTCCGACCGGACCCGGCGACATCTCCCATCTTTCCCATCGACTTTTTTTGGAAAGCGGCGTCGCCCACTGAGAGCACTTCGTCGATCACCAGGATTTCCGGCTCCAGATGGGCGGCCACCGAAAAGGCCAGCCGCACGACCATGCCGCTGGAATAGCGCTTGACGGGGGTATCCAGGAACTTCTCCACACCGGAAAAGTCAACGATCTCGCCGAATTTACTGTCGATTTCGCTTCTTGTCATCCCCAGAATGGCACCGTTGAGATAGATATTCTCCCGGCCTGTCAGCTCAGGGTGAAAGCCTGTCCCAACCTCCAGAAGAGAGCCAAGACGACCGTCGAGGGTGACCTGCCCTTTTGTGGGCCTTGTGATACGTGACAGTATCTTCAGCAGCGTGCTCTTCCCGGCACCATTGCGGCCAATGATCCCGACTACCTCGCCCTGGCTCACGGAGAAGGAGACATCACGCAGCGCCCAAATCTCCTCATCGAGATTCGCCGCGCTCTTAAGTTCTCCTCTCAATAGCTGGCCGATCCGTCGGAAGGGAGCCATGGCGTTGTCCACGATTACATCGCGGAGCGCGCTATACCGATACATAATCTGGGGATCAACCCCACCAATATAATATCTCTTAGACAGGTTCTCTATCTGTATGACGGTTTTCATTTTGTCTGGTTATCTATCGCTCGCCTGGAAGTATCGGGGAGAGAAAAGGGATGCATCGTCGGCTTGAAAGGTCTGTGTGGCGGGGACCCAGGTCAATCCTCAGATGGCAAGAATCGCTCGGAGCCAGGCAGGCCCCCGGACTCGGACTGGCGGAAACGCCATGACACTCTCTCTCGCCTGGGCCAGGCCTGGCCTGGATGCCTGAAGTCTTAGAACCTATCCGTAGATTCGCCCCGCTCATATCGGATAGGTACGAAAGGGCACAGCTTCGACGATTTGTGGATAGACACTTATGGGTAAATCAAATAGGATTTGCATAATCGCCTAAATGGAGAGGTGCGTACTTCTCCATGAAATTGGTGTCAAAAGGTGTTTCGTTCAGGTAGGCTTCAAAGTCGTCGATCAGCGTCTCAAAAGCAGGGTAAGCGTGATTGTGAGAGATAGCATCGCGAGCCTGCGACCAGACATGTTCCTGCGGGTTCAGGTCAGGGCAGGCAGGGGGGAAGTACAGGACATCCAAACGGTCTGCATTTTCCGCGAAGAGCAGGCGAATTTCGTCCCCGAAGTGCCAGGGGGCACGGTCAAGCAGGAGCAGAACAGGCTGGGTGGGATACAACAGCAGCAAGATGCGGATAAAGTCCGCTGTCACCAGACTGGTTTGCTCTTCAGCAGGCAAGGCGATTTCACGCCCAGTACGCAGTTCGAGGGCCCCGTAGAAATGGATGTGGTCGCGCTGCGGATGCAGCCGGACGATGGGCGTCTGGCCCACCGGGGCCCACACCCGTGTCAGGGTGGCCTGATAGTACAGGCTCATCTGATCCAGCGCCAGGAGCGCTAGATTGGGGTGACTTTGCAGCAGATCCGTCACTTTTTTCCCACCTCGGCCTCAAAGTCCGCCACTGTCAGGTCATCTGGCCGGTGACGATAGCGGCTTTCGGGCTTTTGGAGACTGAAACGGCTGGCATGAAGCAAGCTCCGATAGGAAGTGTCACTTTGATAGCTCACACCGTACCACTCCTCGACCACGACCTTCAGGTCACTGATGGTCCAGAATTGGCCGTGGCTGACCCGTATCTCCGCCGGAATGACCTGGTCAGGCCGATACTGCTTCAGCTTCTCAGCCAGATCGCTGCGCTGCTGGCTCGTCATCTTCGCCGCGTTCTGCCCCTGATACTTCGAGGCCAGTCCTGGTGTGCCCGCCGCCCGGTATTGCTGACACCAGTTCATGAGGGATCGCCAGCTTCCACCCACCACGTCCAGAATCGCCTGAACGGGCTTTCCCTCTCCATACAAACGAACCGCTTGCAGCCGCCGCAGTTCTTGCACGTTGTCCGTCTCGGCTTCTGCCCGTCGCAGCTCGTTGATCTCTTGTTCTGTTAGGATGAATTGTCTCTTCGCCATGAATACTAATTATGCAAATTTATTTTGATTTGTCCATTAGTTCTGCCCGGCTAGTCTTCCTCGTCGGTTCCAGGGCGCTCTGATTTCTTGAAGCGGTACGTGATCCGCCCCTTCCCCGGATCGTAGGGCGATAACTCGACGCGCACCCGGTCGCCCAGCAAGATGCGGATGTAATACTTGCGCATTTTGCCGGACAGGTAAGCCAGCACCACGTGACCATTGTCGAGTTCCACGTGGAACTGCGTTCCCGGCAGCGCCTCGACAACGGTTCCTTCTACTTCAATTTTGTCTTTGGAACTCATGCAAGCCTTTCATCAATCTCAAGCTGGCGGCCAGCGCCGTTCAGCTCACTCTGCCCGTCCATTTTTATGCGGTATCTACCTCGACGACCCCCTCCTCGACGAGCGTATCGTCTGAGGAGACAGTATCCAATTCTTCCCTTGCCTTCAACATTTGTGCCTGATCTTCCTCGGTCACGTTCTTCAGGCTCAGGCCCATGCGCTGCCGGTCAGGCTCTAATGTAATCACGCGGGTGACGATGTAATCGCCGGGCTGTACGACTTCTTCCGGGGTCTGCGGAGGGGGGTCGCCCAGTTGGGAGATGTGCAGCAGCGCCTCGATCCCGTTTTCCAGCTCGACGAATGCGCCAAATGAGACCACGCGTGAGATGGTGCCGTCGACCAGGTCGCCGATGTTGTATTTTTCCTCGATCTCCATCCAGGGGTTGGGCTGTAGACGCTTCAGGCTCAGCCCGATGCGCTTGCTCTCGTAGTCGAGCTGCATTACGTAGGTGTCGACCTCGGCCCCCACCTTCAATATCTCGCTGGGGTGGCGGATGCGCCGCCAGGCCAGCTCCGAGACGTGGATCAGACCTTCCGCCCCGCCCAGGTCGACGAAAGCGCCAAAATCGCGCAGGCTGCTGACCCGTCCGGTGACCACGTCGCCTTCGTTCAATTTTTCAAGCAGCTTCTCTTTGGCCTTGTCGCGCATTTCACGCTGGGCTTCTCGCTGGGAGAGCACCAGGCGGCGGCGCTGGGGGTTGACCTCGATAATCTTGAGGTTAAGCTCCTGCCCGACCAGGCTGGAGAGGTGATTCATGCGCGCATCGTCGTCCAGCCCGCGAGGGATGTTCACCACGTGCGACGACGGGACGAAGCCTCGCAGCTCGCCAAACGGGACGATCAGCCCCCCCTGGTTGGCCGCAATCACCTTGCCGCGATACAGGTCTTCACGCCCCATCTGAATCCGGGCGGCGTCCCAGTCCTTGTTGGCGAGGGCC
>JARRJX010000232.1:0-6142 GCA_037388645.1 Chloroflexota bacterium | reverse complement strand
AGCGAACTTCACTCAGAAACGGGTTGAAACGCCCCTGAGCGATCCCCCACCCCTTGACCAACGCGCCCAAGTTGGTGTATGCTGCCCGGCAGACTGTTCCCAAAGTAAGGAGACGACGATGACGGATATGGCGGGCAAGCGGGTGGCGTTCCAGGGTGAGCGAGGCGCTTACTCGGAGATGGCGGCCCTCAACGCGCTTGGCGACGACATCGAGTCGGTGCCGTGCCGCTCGTTCGACGTGGTGTTCGAAAAAGTGCAGTCGAGTGAATGCGACCTGGGGCTGGTGGCGGTTGAGAACTCGCTGGCGGGCAGCATCCACCGCAACTACGACCTGCTGCTGCGCCACCAGCTTTACATCGTCGGGGAGACACAGCTTCGCATCGAGCACTGCCTGATCACCAACCCCGGCGTTGCGCTCTCCGACATCAGGCTGGTGCGCTCCCATCCCCAGGCGCTCGCCCAGTGCGAGCACCACCTGACCGAGATGGGCGTCGAGTCTGAGATCGCCTACGACACGGCGGGCAGCGTGCGCGACCTGAAAGAGAGCGGCGAGCGAGACGCCGCCGCGCTCGCCAGCCGCCTGGCGGCGGAAATCTACGGCATGCAGGTGCTGCGCGAGGACATGGAGGATAACCGGCTCAACTACACCCGCTTCCTGGTGCTGGCCCTCAAGCCCGTCCACCCGACCGGCGACGTCAAAACGTCGATTGTGTTCGCCCTGCAAAACCGGCCCGGCGTGCTGTTCCGGGCGATGGCCTGCTTCGCCCTGCGCGACATCGACCTGACGAAGATCGAATCGCGCCCGCTGCCCGGCTCGCCCTGGGAATACCGCTTTTACCTGGACTTCGTCGGCAGCCAGCACCACGGGGCAGGCCCCCAGGCGCTGAACCACCTGCGCGAGATGGCGACCGAGCTGCGCGTGCTGGGCAGCTACCCGCGCCAGGTCTGGGTTGGCTCGGAAGAGGAGGAGGAGTGACCGCTCCTCGCCAACCCCGTTCTTACCGGAAAACAGGGGCAAGTCTGGTATAATCAGTGAGCTTGAGACAGAGTTGAAGGTGAGATTCACAACGGTTAAGTGATGGCTTATGGCACTACGCAGAATTATCTACCCGGATAACCCAGTATTGAGGAAGAAAGCGCGCCGCGTGCGCGAGTTCGACCGCGAGCTGCATATGCTGCTCGACGACATGGCCCAGACCATGCAGCAAGCGGACGGCGTCGGGTTGGCCGCGCCCCAGGTGGAAGTGAGCCAGCGGGCGATCGTCGTGCGGCTGCCGGACGGTGAGGAGTGGGCTGAAAAATACGGTGAGGAAGCCGGGAAGCTCTACGAGGTAGTCAACCCGGAGATCATCAAAAAATCGCGCGAGACGGTGGACGGCGTGGAAGCCTGCCTCTCGATCCCCGGCTACTTCGGCACCGTCGAGCGGCACGAGGCGGTCACCATTCGCGGGCAGGATCGTGATGGGGAGACGATCCGCATCAAAGCACGCGACTGGCTGGCGCGGGTCTTCCAGCACGAGATCGACCACCTGGACGGCGTGCTCTACACGGACATTGCGACCGAAATCTGGAAGGCGGACGAGGAGCCGCCCGGCGCAAGGGAGAATGGGGACAGGTCCTCTCCCAGCGCTGTCGGTGCCGGTATAAGCTGGCCTCCGGTGTTTTTGGAGTCCCTATTCCGTCTCTTTAGACCCCCGCAGCAGGCGCATCCCGTTCAGCGTCACGAGCAGCGACGCGCCCATGTCGGCGAAGACCGCCATCCACATCGTCGCCCAGCCGGGCAGCGTCAGCAGCACGAACGCCCCCTTGAGCGCCAGGCTGAAGGCGAAGTTCTGCTGGATGATGCGCCCTGCCCGGCGGCTGGTCAGCACCGCGTCGGGCAGCCGGGCCAGGTCGTCTTGCATCAGCACCACGTCTGCCGTCTCCATTGCCTGCGCGGAGCCTGCCCCGCCCATTGCCACCCCGACGGTGGCCGCGGCCAGCGCGGGCGCGTCGTTGATCCCATCGCCGACCATCGCCACCGCGCCGTGCTGCTCCTTGAGGGCCGTGACTGCATCGACCTTGTCCGCCGGGAGCAAATCCGCCCGCACCTCGTCGATCCCGCCGATGGTGGCCGCGATCGAGTTGGCGACGGCCTGGTTGTCGCCGGTCAGCATGATCGTGTGCGCGCCACCCACCTGCTTGAGCCTGCGCAGGGCGTCACCGCTGGCCTTGCGGGGGACGTCGGCCACGCTCACGAAGCCTAATAATTCGTCCTCCCGGCTGACCAGGAGGGTAGTCTGCCCCGCCGCCTCGGCGCGGGCGATCAGGTCGTGGATGGCGTCGTGCTCGCCGTGCTGCTCGTGGTAATAGGCGTGGCTGCCGATGGTTATCGTCTGTCCACCCACCTCCCCGCGCACGCCGCGCCCGGCCAGCGCCTCGACCGTCTCCGCCGGGCCGAAGCGCCCCGCCAAGCCGCGCAGCTCCGCCTCCTCGACGATCGCCCGCGCCAGCGGGTGCTCGGAGCGCTCTTCGACCGCCGCCGCCAGCGCCACCAGGTCGTCACAGGCGGCGCAGGTCGTCCCGTTGTGCTGGCAGGCCGCCGTCCGGGCCTGCACGACCACCGGGTGGCCCTGGGTGAGCGTGCCGGTCTTGTCAAAGGCAAAGGCCTGCACCCGCGCCAGCCGGTCGAGGAACGCGCCACCCTTGACCAGCACCCCGCGCCGCGCCAGGCTGGACAGCGCGCTGACCATCGTCACCGGTGTGCTGATCACCAGCGCGCACGGGCAGGAGACGATCAGCAGCGCCAGCCCCCGGTAGAGCCAGCCATGCACCCCGCCCGGCGAATCGAGCAGCGGCGCGCCCCAGAAAAGCGGGGGGACGACCGCCACCAGGGCAGCCAGCAGCACGACGGCGGGCGTATACCAGCGGGCGAAGCGGTCGACGAAACGCTCGACCGGGGCGCGCTGGGACTGGGCCTGCTCGACCAGCCGCACGATCTGGCTGATCGTCGACTCGGTTGCCAGGCGGCTGACCTCTACCTCCAGCGCCGCCTCGCCGTTGATCGTGCCTGCGAACACCTCGTCGCCCACCCCGCGCGCCACCGGCACGCTCTCGCCGGTGATCGGGGCCTGGTTGACCGACGAGACCCCCACCGTGATCCGGCCATCGACCGGGATGCGCGCGCCGGGCCGCACCAGGACGGTCTCCCCCAGCGCCACCTCGCCCACCGGGACGGTCACCTCGTGCCGGTCGCAGAAGGGGCACGGCCCGCCGCTGTAACCCTCCTGGCCGAGGTGCTCCTCGCAGTCGATGCAGGGCCGCAGCACGGTCGCCCGGTCGGGCTTGAGCGCCAGCAGCCCCCGCAGCGCATCGCGCGAGCGCTCGGCGGTGTAGCCTTCCAGCGCCTCCCCGATGGCGAACAGCAGGATCACCGTCGCCGCCTCAAACGTCTCGCCGATCAGCAGCGCGCCCACCACGGCAATCGACATTAGCAGGTCGATGGTCACCTGCCGGGCGCGGAACAGCGATCGCACTCCCTGGGCCGCGATCGGATACCCGGCCAGGGCGACAATAAAGACGTGCAGCCCGCGCACCAGCCAGACGAGCACGGGTGTGCTTCCCAGCAGGGAAAGGGGCACGGTCAACAGCAGCAGCGCAGCCCCGATCAGGGCGACCGCTGTGTCCCGGTCGGCGAGCAGGTAGCGCAAAAAGCCCGGCGTGCGGGCTGGCTCCTGCTCCGCCGCTTCAGGCTGGCTCTCGGCGTCTTCGTCGACGACCCGGTAGCCAAGCGCCTCGACCCGTTTGTTGATCGCGTCCAGGTCAAGCTCGCCGCTGACACTCAGCGTGGTAGTGGCAAAGTTGACCTCGGCCTGCTCGACACCCTCAAGCTGGCCGATGCTGCGCTCTAAAGTCAGCGCGCAGTTCGCGCAGTCCATTCCCTCAATACGAAGCTGGCGTTCGGTGGTGGTCATGTGCATTCCTGCTTATCCAACGATCGGTTGACGTACTTATATGGTAGCAGGCTTGCAGGGGGTGCGGCAATAAACAGGCGATCCTGAACTCACCGGTCGCGGTGCAGCAGCCGGTCGACCAGCTCGAACAGCGCCCGGCCCGCCTCGCCCTGGGGGGCGGCTTCTTCCAGCGCGGTGACCGTCTCCTCCGAATAGCGCCGTGCGAGCGCCTCGGCGTAACCGCGCGCGTCGACCTCGTCGAGCAGTGCGACGGCCTGGGCAACCGCCTCGTCGTCAAAAGAATCGGAATTGGCATACAGGTCGCGTAGGGCCTGGCTGCGCCCCAGCGCGTAGAGGACGGGCAGCGATTTCTTCCGCTGGCGGATGTCGATGGCGGCCTCTTTGCCCGTCGCCGAGGGGTCGCCCCAAATGTCCAGGATGTCGTCTCGCACCTGGAAGGCCATGCCCAGGTGGGTGCCGAAGGTGCAGTAGCGCGCCTGCCGGGCCTCGTCAGCCCCGGCGCAGAGCACCCCCATGCAGGCCGCTGCGCCCAGCAGGGCGGCGGTCTTCCCCGCGATCATGTCCAGGTACTCGTCCACGCTCACCACGTCCTGATCTTCGAAAAGCATGTCGAGGTGCTGCCCGCGCGTCAGCTCCAGGCAGGTCTCGTCCAGGATGCGGAGCAGGTCGACGAGAGTCGCCGCCGGGAGGGAGCCTGATTGGGCCAGGCGCGGGATCGCCAGATGAGACAGGGCGAAGAGCGCGTCCCCGGCGTTGATCGCCTGCCGCTCCCCCCAGACCGACCAGACCGTCGGGCGGCCCCGCCGGGTGGGGCTGCCATCTTCGACGTCGTCGTGCAGCAGCGAGAAGTTGTGGATCAGCTCGACCGCCGCCGCCGCCGGGCGCGCCGGGTTGAAGTCGCCGCCCGCCGATTCGCAGGCCAGCAGGCACAGCGTAGGCCGTATCCGCTTGCCGCCGCCCCCCGCCGGGTTGGGGTTGCCCTCGGCGTCCGCCCAGCCCATGTGATAGCGCAGCATGCGGAAGAACAGCGGCGGGTGGCCCTCCGGCGCGGTGAGCACGCTCTGGAGGTCGCTTTCAACGATCGGCAGCAGTTGGTCGAAGTAGCGGGATAGCACGGGGATGGCTTCCTGTCTGCGGTGTGGCTCGGAACGTTCTCAGGGGCACGGCTGGCCGTGCCCCTGAGAAGGACGAAACTGATAAACGGGCCGTCTTACTGGCAGTCGCTGGGGCAGGACGACGCCGTCTCGAACAAATCGCACACGCCGTTGTTGTTGCAGATCACCGTCAGGGCGCAGTCGGCGGGGCAGGAGGTGAAGCTCTCGCCCGCGTCGCAGACGCCGTTGTTGTTGCAGGTTGAGACCGGGGTGCAGTCGGCAGGGCAGGTCCCGATGTTCTCGCCCGTATCGCACACGCCGTTGTTGTTGCAGGTGATCACCATCACGCAGTCCACCGGGCAGGTGAAGGCGTTCTCGCCCGTATCGCACGAGCCGTTGTTGTTGCAGGCGGCGCAGTCACCGCAGGTGCCGGGCGTCTCGCCGACGTCGCAGGTGCCGTCGTTGTTGCAGACCACCGCCAGGGCGCAGTCGCCGGGGCAGGAAGCAAAGCTCTCGCCCTCATCACAGGTGCGGTTGCCGCAGCTGGACGGGCAGTCGGCGGCGCAGGTGTTATTTGTCTCCGCGCCGTTGCAGATGCCATCGCCGCAGACCGGCGTGCCGCCACCGCCCTCGCCGCTCGCCATCGGGGTGGGCGTCTCCATCTCGTCCGCTGGCACGCAGTCGGTCACCACCAGGGGCTGCGTATCGTCCTCGCAGTTCTCCGGCAGCTCGACCTGCTTGCAGACCGCCTCGCTGACGCCCAGCGAGTTGAACGCCGAGACCAGGTACCAGTACTTGCCGCTGCACTCGACCGACGCGTCCACGAAGCCGGTAGCGCCCTGCGCCGGGCGACCCATCTCGATCCCTGGGTCGTCCGTCTCGGCCAGGGCGCGCACTACGATGAACCCCTCTTCGAACTGGCTGGCATCTGTCCAGGCCAGCGTGACCTCATGCGCCCCGGAGAGGATCGCGGTCAGGTTGGTCGGCGCTTCCGGGGGGCCGGTGGGGGCGGGTTCTTCGGTCGGGGTGGGGGTTTCAGTTGGTGCTTCCATTGTTTCAGTGGGGGTGGGCGTCGCGGTTTCGCTCTCCCCGCTG
>JARRJX010000231.1:0-8400 GCA_037388645.1 Chloroflexota bacterium | reverse complement strand
ACAGGCGGCTGACGAACTCCGCCGCCTGTTCCTCGTTCATGAACGCGCCCGCCGTCTCCGCCAGGCTCGACTGGCGGCTGGTGACCTGCGATCGCAGGTTATCCGGCGCGGCCTGGCGCGCCTCTTCCTCGCTGGTCAGCGTCTGTTTGGCGAGATTCAGCTCATCAGTGAGCTGGCTGCGCACTGCCATGCCGGGCAGGATTGTCTTCGTGATGTAGAACACGTCGCTGAAGCCGACCAGCACGATCAGCCCCAGTGCGACGAACTGCATCAGGTTGTCGCTGAGCTTGTTTTTGAGGTCGTTCAGGTTATTCATTTTGTTCCGCCGTCAGTTCCACTAATATCACAAACTCGACCGGCTGTCCCTGGAGCAGGCTTGCCTTCATCACGCGGGGTGCGAGCTGCGTGTGCAGCGGGGCCAGCCTTGAGCGGTCCCCGCCCAGCTCCTCGACCCCGATCAGGTAGCTCATCGTCGGCCCGAACTGGCCCAGGTTGACCACCTGGATCGTCACCTGGCTGTTCCGCTCCTCCGGTGCCTGGAACTCCACCCGCGAGCTGAGCAGCCCCTCCTGCTCGTTGTCGTTGGAGATCGTCGTGTCCCCGAACGAGACGGTCAGCTGCGGCTGGCCGACCTCGATCTCCTCGGCGGCATCGGTCACGTCGGGCGCGTCCGGCCTCGACCAGGCCTCGATATCCGGGTTGGCGCTGATCGACTGGATCACCACCCGGTTGAACGCACCAGCCCCCTCCAACCGCTGGGCGTAGTCGTAGACCGTGTCCTCGCCGTCGGCCTCTCCACTCAGGATCAGGCGGTTCTCCGACTGGGCGATCCCGGTCAGCCGCATCCGGTTGTGGTCGTACTGCCCTATCACCGAGAGCGCCAGCGGGATGTTGACCTTGTTCGCTTCCAGCTCGTCCAGCGCGCCTTGCAGCTCGAAGAGCTGGCTCTCAAGCGCAGCCACGTCGGCGGTGAGCTGCTCGGTTTCGGCGTCCGGCGCGGGGTCGCTGTCCAGCGTCTCCTGGATCGAGGCCAGCCGCGTCTCCATGAAGGCGTTCTCATTGCCGACCGTCTTGCCTACCATGAATAATCCCAGGAACAGGATGGCGAGGCTGCCGACGATCAACCACGAGGCCAGCGACCAGCGCGATTTGCCGCCCAGGCCGGAAGGCCCATCCAGATCGTCCAGTTCGTCTATCTCTTCCATGTCAATTGATTTTGCGATTGCCACGTCTCATCGTCCTTTAAAAATCTGCATCAGGGCAGCAGGTGCGGGATCGGGTTATACAGGAACGCCGCCAGCGCCCCCAGGCACAGGAACGGCGCGTATGGCACGTGAACGCGCTCATGCTGAACGCGCTCCGCTTGAGCGTGCCCACCCTGGGCCGACTCCGCCCGCCGCTTCGCCAGCGTGATCCACGCCGTCGCTGCCCCGCCGATGCCGACCCCCAACAGCAGCGCCCAGAGCACCCCCGGAAAGCCGTGCCACAGCCCGATCAGGGCGGCCAGCTTCACGTCGCCGCCCCCCAGGTCGCCCGGCCTGATCAGCGCGGTCAGGAAAAATATCGAGAAAGCCAGCCCCGCCCCCACCAGCGCCGCCCGCATCGCCACGTGCAGCAGCAAGACCTGGACGGCCAGCGTCAGCCCAATCGCCGGGTAGGTCAGGACGTTCAGCACCAGCCGGTACTTGATGTCGATCAGCGTGATGAGCAGCAGGAAGCCGTACAGACCGGCCAGCAGCAGGCCCCGCCCGGACGCGCCGTAGCGCCCCCACAGGTACGCGCCGAACCCGGCGCTGAGCGCCAGGCTGGCCCCGTGCAGCCAGCGCCACTGCGGGCCGAACAGGTGCAGGGGGCAGGGCGCTTCCTCAAGCCGGGCCGCGCCGCCTGCCGAGAGCCGGGGCAGCAGGTCGCTCGCCCATATCGCGGCGACCGCCCCCATCATCCCGGCCAGCGCGGCGCTGGCAATCCCGATTCCGTCGCTCATCACAGTTACCTCTTTAATACCCCTTCACGTATTGACCCGCAGCGTGGCGGGCAGCGTCATCACGAAGGCCACCCCGTCGTCGGCGTTCTGCGCCGTCACCGTCCCCCGGTGCGCCTCGACGGCGGCCCAGACCGTCGCCAGCCCCAGCTCCAGCCTGGCCTGGCCGTCCGCCCGCCCGTTCCCCCGCGAATAGGCGCGGAACACCTGCGAGAGGTGGTCGTCGGGGATGCGCGGCCCGCTGTCGTTCACCCGGATGATGATCTCGTTCGGGCCGAAGATCAGCGCGACCGAGATCTCCTCGTTTTCTTCTGAATACCGGATCGCGTTGTCGATCAGCAGGTAGACGCTGTTGTACATGCGCGAGGAGTCGCCCCGGATGTTGTACAGCTCGCCCATCAGCTTGAAGTCGATCTTCAGCCCCTTCTGGGCCGCCGCGCTCTGCGATTCGTCCACCGCCCGGCTGACCACCTCGACCAGGTCGAACGGCTCGTCCCGGTGGATGCCCAGCGCCTCGCTGACCAGCGTGATGTCGACCAGCTGCTCGAACATCGCCGCCATCTGGTTGCCCGCGTCGACGATGTGCTGGGTGATCTCCATCGCGTCCGGCTCGACCTCGTAGCTCTGCAAAAGCCCCGCGTACCCGATCGTCGTGTTTAACAGGTTCTTGAATTCGTAGGAGAGCGCGTAGTTCAGCGCGGTCACGATCCGGGTGTGCCGCGCCAGGGCGTTCTCGGTGGCCTGGTGCTGGCGCGCGTTCTGCACGGCAATGGCCGCCAGCTCCGCGATCGCCGTCAGCGTGTTCTTCTCTTTCTCGGCGAGCGATTTGCCCGCCGCGCTGCAGGTCGCCGCCATCACGCCGAAAGTCACCCCGCCCAGGGTGAGCGGCAGGTAGATGGCGGATTCCGCCGCCCCCTCCTGGCCCGCCTCTTTATGCAGCGGCTTGCCGCTCTCGATCACCTGGGCAGGCAGCGAGTCAATCGCCGGGAGGCGCTGCCGCCGGACCAGGTCATCCCCGTCCCCCAGCTCGGCCTCCAGGAAAAGCTCCCCGCTGCGCTCGTCGACCAGCCACACGCTGAACGTGTCGGCGGGCACCAGCGTCCTGGCGACGTCCAGCGCCTGCTGGAGCACCTCGCTCAGGTCGAGCTGAGCGGTGATCGCCCGGGGCGCAGCATGGCGTGTTCGCGCGAGACGCCGAGCAGGTCGGCTTCGAACGGGCTGAGCGCCACGAAGCAGGGGCCATCCTGCCCCCGGCCCAGCGTCACCTCGCCGCGCACGTCCAGCCCGATCTGGATGTTGGGGTCGTGGGCCAGCTCGAACAACACACGCCACACTGGGTGTGGGCTATCCTCGCGGTCCGGGCCGTCGGACGGCACCGTCCGGTAGACCACCTCGGCGGGCGCTGCCGGTGGGTTCCACAGCGCGTCGTCGGCCAGCTTGGCCGTCTTGAGGTTTTTCTTGTCTTTGGCTTTTACGCTCATCGTCTACACTCCGCAGCTTCCGTATCGTCTGGCGGCTTCAGCCACGCCGCCCTGGGGCTATCGGCTCTCCAACTGCTCTGCGACCTGTTTAGCCAACGCGAGCAGCTCGGATATGTCGACCGGGTCCAGCCCCGCCATCAGGGCTTGCAGGCGGGCGGTCTGGTCCTCGTCGTCGAAGACGCTGTCGAGGATGCTCTGGATGGCGGAGGAGGTCTTGTCCTCCGGCTCGCCCTTTTCCTCCGCAGCCTCGGCGGCCTCCTGCCCGGCGGCTTCCGGCACGGCGGCCTGCGCCCCGTTCGCCTGGGCGGGCGCTGCCTCTGCCGGGGCCTCCCCCGCCTGGGCGGCTGGGGCCTGGACGGCGGCTGGCTGGGCGGTCTGCGCCCCTCCGGCGCTGGCCTCTACGGCTGGCGCGGGAGCGGCGGCGGGCGGCTCGGCAGGCGCGGCCTCTTTTTTGCCCCGCTTCGCCCGGCCTTTTTTGGCTTTCTTGCCGGGCGCGGCCTCGGCCTTGGCCCTGGCGGCTGCCGCCTTCTGCTTCTTCTTTTTCTTGCTCTTACCCTTCGGCTTGATGCTGGGCGCGAGCGCGACCAGCGCCGCCGCTACCAGCAGCAGCCCGGCCAGGCCGAGCACGACCAGGATCAATTGGTTTGATAGTAAAAGGTCGACCAGTGACATAATGATTCCTCATTTACCCTACACAGGTTTACCCTGACAGGATGCTGGCGACCATCGGCGGCACCACCAGGAAGCACACCCCGGAGATCACCCAGGCCAGCGCGAGAAAGAAGGCGGTCTTCAGCTTGTAGCCGCCGTCGGCGGATATAATGGCGACCGCACTCACGATTGCCAGCAGCACCACCATCGCCACCGTCATGATCGTCAGGAACCGGAGCTGCTCAGGCGTGAAGAGCACGAAGGCCAGGTTCATGTTCACCGGGGCTGCCGAGGCGGCGTCGGCGGCGGTCTCTTCGGGCATCATCACCTCGTTCATCAAGGCGACGAAGTTGTTGATCACCTCCAGCACGAAGATCATCAGCCCGGCCACCACGGCCTGCATCACCAGCGTCAGCCCGCTGAAGGTCGAGGAGACCAGCCGCCGCTTCGCCCTTAGCTGGGCGGTGGTCGAGGTGAACAGCGAGCACAGGTAGCCGACCCGCTCCGGGTCGCCGCCCATCGTGATCGCGCTGTAGAAGATCGACGTGGCCTCCGCGATCAGGCGGCTGCCCGATTCCTGCCCGAACTTGGCCCAGCAGATGGTCGGGTCGACCAGCGCGTTGAGCCGCGTGCTCAGCCGGGCGATGTCCTTCTGCATCGTCGGGAACGAGCTGAGGTCGATCTTGGTCAGCGAGTCCTTGAGCGTCGTGCCGCTGGAGGTCGCCATGCCGCCCACCGAGCGCAGGAAGGTGCTGAACTCCTCGTTCTTTTTGTTGGTCTTCTTGTCGCTCGTCAGGCTCATGATCCCGACCGGCAGCATGATCGCCGCCCCGACGATCAACACGATCCCCAGGTTCACCTTTAACAGGATCAGCAGCAGCATCACCACCAGCATGATCGGCAGGCTGATCGTCGCGATGTTGTAGGCCTGGCGCTGTTCTTCGGAACCCTGGTTCGCCTTGATCGTCATCATCTCGCGCGGGGCTGCGCGCGAGATGATCCACGCGCCGAAGAAGCTCATCAGCAGGCCGGTCGCCACCAGGCCGAGCATCACCTTCGTGTCCATCGTGTAGATCATCGACGAGACCACCTGCACGATCACGATCAGCGACACCGACACCACGATTGACGAGAAGGCGTCCGTCCACTGCTTGAGCGACTCGATGTCCCGCTCGTACTCGTTCTGGTAGTTCACCCCCTGCACCTCGGCCTCCCTGGCGAGGAAGTCCGCCAGCGGCTCGCCGGAGCGCAGCGCGTCGGAGAAGCGCAGCAGGAAGCTCTTCATCCCTTCGGACTTGGCCTTTTCGCCCACCGTCCGGCAGGCGTCCGGGTAGTCCAGGCGGATCTCGTCCACCAGCGTGTTGACCGCCACGAAGTAGTCCGCCGCCGGGGAGCCGGACTTCGCCGCCAGCCCGAAGGTCTTGCTCCGCGTGATCCCGGCGGACGCCATCGCCGACATGTACGTCAGCTGATAGAAGATGTCGAACGCCGTGAGCGTCCGGAACTCAAAGAAGGCCTTGCCGGCGCGCTTCGGAGAGGATGTCGAAGAACTCATTGAAATCTGTGACCCCTTTTTCTTTGTGCAGCTTCTCGAAGACCCGCGCTCTGCGGTTCAGGTCGCTGTAAATCTGCTTGCGTTTGTGCGGCGGGATGCCGCGTTTCAGCGCGATCCGCTGCTCCAACAGGTAGCTGTTCATGTAGCCGGGAAACTCGAACTCGTCGGTGGCCGGGTTCCAGCGGAACGCCTCCAGGAAGGAGAACGCCTCGGACACCGGGTCGTAGCCGATGATCTCGTTGATGCTCATGATCCGCCGCGCGCCCTTCCCGTTTGCCAGGCGCACCGCCGACTGGATCACCGCCACGTTCAGGTTGTCGATGTAGGTCTTGGGGATGTTGATCGGCTCGCCGGTCAGACGCTGGATCAGCTTCTCCACCGAAGCGGCGTGGAAGGTCGACATCACGCCGTGGCCGGTCTGCATCGCCTGGAAGGCGACCACCGCCTCGATGCTGCGGATCTCACCCACGATGATCCGGTCGGGGCGCTGCCGCAGGGCGGCCTTGAGCAGCTCGAACATCCCCACGTTCCCGCCCTTGTCGGCGGCCCCGCCGTGGCGGGTCACCTCCTGCACCCAGTTGTGCTGCGGGACGTACACCTCCGGCGTGTCCTCGATGGTGACCACCTTCGCGTCGGGCATGATGAAGGTGTTGATCGCGTTGAGCGTGGTCGTCTTGCCGGAGGCCGTCGCGCCCACCACGAATAAGTTCATCCCCTCTTCCAGCATGAAGGAGAGGTAAGCGGCCATCTGGTAGTTCAGTGTGTGGAACTCGATCAGCTCCAACACGCTGATCGGCGTGCCGCCGAATTTACGGATGGTGAAGTTGCTGCCCCGCTTGGAAATCTCTCGCCCGTAGACGATGTTAATACGCGAGCCGTCGGGCAGCACCGCGTCGACCAGCGGGTTGCGCACCGTCACCGGGCTTTTGATCCACTCCCCCAGCCAGACGGCGAAGCGGTCGACTTCATCTAATGTGCCGAAGCAGATCGAGGACTGCACGCTCTTGAAGACCTTGTGCTCGATGAAGATGTGGCCCACCCCAGAGCAGCTGATGTCCTCGATGTAGGGGTCGAGCAGCAGCGGCTGCAAGACGCTCAGCCCCACCTTGTCGCGCACCACCCGGTAGCGCACCGCCTCTACTTCGCTGGGTGTGACGACCAGCTTGCCCTCGCTCCCCGCTCTGCCGTTGGTGGTGCACACCTGGTCGATCAGGTCGTAGAGGAGCTGCTTTTTCAGCTCGTCGTCTTCCTCGCTGCCGATCGCCTCGGCCTGGTCGACCAAAAGCTCCTCGACTACCGGCAGTATGTGATCGACGCTCACCACCACCGTCGGCTCGATTGCCACGTGGTGGTCGCGCGCGCCGGAGGCGTCCGGGTAGATGTGCACGTACAGGCCGCCGTCCGTCGCGTAGATCAGGTTGCGGTATTCCATCCCGCCCATGCTGCGCGAGAGCTTCTCGTAATAGTCGGGGATGCCGATCTCGTCCAGCGGGGCGTGGTGCAGGTACTCCGCCAGGAAGGGTGAGGCGTCTCAGGCCGCCTGAAGTTCGGGAGACAGCCAGCCGCGCAGCGGGCAGTTCGGGCCGTGGTTACAGCCGCTGGGCTGCCCATCGTAGGGGAATGGCAGCACATTCGTTGCCATCGCTTATCCCCTCGCCTTGCTCACCGGGATGACGCGCATCCCCCAGCCCGGCTCGACGTCGAAGCTGACGATTGCCCCGGTGACGTTCGTCGCCCCGCGCACCTTGCTCACCTCCAGCGTCTTGATCAGCCGCTGGCCGTCCTGCTCCGCCCGTAATTGCAGGTGGGCGTCGCACAGCGAGCGCACCGGACGGGCCACTTCCCCGCTCATCGCCTGCGGAGGTCAGCGAGTCGACGATAATCACCCGCTGGCACTTCCCGCAGTTTCTCAGCGCCTTGAGCAGGATGTCAGGGGCCTGCTGGCCCAGGCCGGAAAGCTCCATCGGGTACACCCGTAATTTGCCCAGCAGCAGGAAGTCCAGCACGTCCAGGTCGAGGCTCTGCATCTGCGAGATCAGGCTCTTGACCGTGTTCTCGCTGGTGAACAGCGTCACCTTGAACCCGTCCTGGAGCGACCCAAAGATGATCTGCTGGGTCAGGATCGATTTGCCCGCCCCCGATTCCCCCTCGATCAGCGTCAGCGACCCCACCGGCAGGCCGCCGCCCATCTTGCCGTCCAGCTCGCTGTTGCCCGACGAGATGATCTTCTTCACCCGCTCGGGTCGACTTCCTCCTCGTCGGCGATCACCATGATCGGGATCTCGGCGGTGTTCTGGTTCTCGCGCAGGTGTTGGCTGATGTCCGCCTCTCCGTTCACCAGCGAGGCGTCGAGCAGGATCAGGTTGGGTTTTTCCAGGATCGCCATGCGCAGCCCTTCGCTGCCATCCTGCGTCGCTCGGACTTCGTAATCCTTCTCTTCGAGCATCTCCTGGAGCAGGGCGAGGGCGTCCTGGTTTGGGTCTATGGCGAGTATCAGCTCAGACATCTCAGATTCTTCCCCTGTGTGCCCCGCTTTAGGCGGGCGGCGTCTCGGTCTCCGTCGGTATCTCGGTCGGCGTCGGCGATGGCGTGGGTGTCGGGGTAGGGGTGCGCAGGAAGATCGCCGACCGAGATACCGACGGAGACCGAGACGCCGCCCGCCTAAAGCGGGGCACACAGGGGAAGAATCTGAGATGTCTGAGCTGATACTCGCCATAGACCCAAACCAGGAC
>JARRJX010000230.1:0-4521 GCA_037388645.1 Chloroflexota bacterium | reverse complement strand
GTGGAAAACTAGCAAGCTTGTCCAGCAGGGTCAGCAGGGAAGCCTGCCACTCCGCCCCTTTGTCGGGGAGCCATATCGCCCTGCGGCTGACTCGCACCGACCTTCCAAGATAGGTTTGTAACGCCTGCCTCTTGTCCCCGCTTAACCCGTCCAGGCGCAGGCTGATCTGTTTGTTCTCGGTCGTGATGGTTTCGATATTTGTGTGTAAGGCGCGCTGCTTCACACGGAGCTGGTACAGGAGATTCTCGACGGGCGGCGGCAGCGGCCCGAAACGGTCGACAAGCTCGGCAGCCATCTCGTCGATCGAGTCACTACCCTGCACCTCCGCCATGCGCCGGTAAAGCTGGATGCGCAGCTCTACCTCAGGCACGTAATCGGTCGGGATGTAGGTGGACAGTGGCAGGTCGATGGGAATCGACCGGTTGGGCGACTGAAGGGGGCTGTCAGGCTGCTCGCCGGGCGCGGCACGCCCCGCCTGCCTGCGCGACTTGCGCACTGCCTGAGCCAGCATCTCCGAATACAGTTGGAACCCGACCGCCGATATGTGGCCGTGCTGGCGAACACCGAGGAAGTCGCCCGCCCCCCGTATCTCAAGGTCGCGCATGGCGACGCTCATCCCCGCTCCCAGCTCGGTCTGCTCGTCGATCGTCTCCATCCGGGCGCTGGCTTCTGGGGTCAGCTTGCGATAGGAGGGGTGGAAGAAATAGGCGTATGCCTGCGTTCCGCTGCGCCCCACCCGCCCGCGAAGCTGGTACAACTGGCTGAGTCCGAAGCGGTCCGCCCGGTCGACGATCAGGGTATTGGCGGTCGGGATGTCGAGCCCGGCCTCGATGATGCTGGTGCAAACCAGCACATCGAAGTTCCCCGTGGCGAATTCGCTCATCACCTCGGCCAGCTCGCTTTCGGGCATCTGGCCGTGGCCGACGGCGAGGCGCGCTTCTGGCACCAGTTCGCTCAGCCGCTGCGCCTCCCGGTAAATGGACTGCACCCGGTTATGCACGAAAAACACCTGTCCACCCCGCGCGGTCTCCTGCTGGATAGCCCGCCGGATCAGGTCGTCGTCCCGCGTACCGACGTGGGTGACGATCGGCAGGCGCTCCTCCGGGGCGGTCTGGATGGTGCTGATGTCCCGCACGCCGGTCAGGCTCAAATAGAGCGTGCGGGGGATGGGCGTCGCGGTCAGGGTCAGCACGTCAACCTGGGTGCGGAGCTGCTTAAAGTGCTCCTTGTGGGTGACGCCGAAGCGCTGCTCCTCGTCGATGATCAACAGCCCCAGGTCTTTGAACTGTACGTCCCGGCTCAGCAGGCGGTGGGTGCCGATCACGATGTCGACCTGCCCGTTCGCCAGCTTCTCGACGATGGCGGCCTGTTCGGCGGGGGAGCGGAAGCGCGAGAGCATCTCGATCTCGACTGGGAAGGGGGCCATCCGCTGGGTGAAGGTGGCGTAGTGCTGCTGGGCGAGGATGGTGGTGGGGACGAGCATCGCCACCTGTCTGCCATCCAGCACCGCCTTGAACGCCGCCCGCAGCGCGACCTCGGTCTTGCCATAGCCAACATCCCCGCACAGAAGGCGATCCATCGGGCGCGGGCTTTCCATGTCGGCCTTGACCTCGGCCAAAGCCCGCAGCTGATCGCCAGTCTCGAAGTAGGGGAAAGAGGCTTCCAGCTCCTTTTGCCAGGGCGTGTCGGCACCAAAGGCGTGGCCGGTGATCGTCTCCCGCGCGGCGTATAGGTCGAGCAATTCCTGGGCGATCTCCTCGACCGCCTCGCGCGTGCGCGCTTTGATCCGCGCCCATTCCGGTGTGCCCAGGCGGGAGAGCTGCGGGCTGACGTCGTCCGGGCCGACGTAGCGGCTGAGGCGATCCGCCTGGTGAAGGGGCACGAACAGGCTGTCGCCGCCCGCATACGATACCAGCAAATACTCCCGGTCGATGTTTTGCAGAGTGCGTTTTTCCAGCCCCTGCAGCAGCCCGATCCCGTAGTCCATGTGGACGACGTAATCGCCCGGCTTCAGATCGGCGAAATGGGCCTCCGGCGCGAGCGAGCGGCGCACCCGCTTGCGCTGGGTCTCCGGACGGCGCCAGCCAAACACCTCGGTGTCGGTCAGCAGGTGGGTGTCGCCTTCGCCCGTGTGCAGGCTCCACCCGGCGGCCAGGCTGCCGTGGATGAATACGGGCGTGCCGGGGCCGGGTGCCTGGGGGAGGGCGTCGACGGACTCGGTCGAGGGGCCTCCATGCCTCTCCTGCCAGATTTCGGCCAGCCGCTCGGCCTGCCGGGAGACGATCACCACCCGGTCGGCGGGCTGCCGTCGCAGGTCTTCAAACAAGCGCTTGACCTGCCCTCCGTAATGAGTTCCGGCGGCAAACAGGGATTTAAAAGGGCTGGTCTTCGGGTCGCCCGCCAGCTGAACCGTGGAGAACTCGCTCAGGCGCTCGGCGATCACGTCCCAGGTAGCGAAGGGCAGCGGGAGCGACTCCAGGCCGCTGGCTTCCTCCAGGCGGATGTCACGCTGAGCGATGGCCTGGGATTCGATCTCGGCCACCCCCTCGCGCAGCGCCTCCCAGTTGTCGACGACCACGACCGTCTCGGCGGGCAGGTAGTCGAGCAGAGTATGGTGAGACGGGTACATCCAGGGCAGGTAGAACTCCAGCAGGGGGAACACATCACCTTGGCCGAGGGCGTGCAGGTCGCCCATCAATTCCTCAAGCGAATGTCCGCCGCCATCCATCATAGGCGTCAGCCAGCCGGAGAACTCCGCCGCGACCTGCGGGCCAAAGCGGGGAAGCGCCTCGCGGGCGGGTGTGATGCGCACCGTCGAGGTCGTATCGACCGTGCGCTGGCTGGCCGGGTCGAAGATTCGGATCGACTCGACCTCGTTCCCCCACAGCTCGATCCGCACCGGCCAGTCGCCTGCGACCGGGAAAATTTCGACGATGCCGCCTTTGCGGCTGCACATGCCCGGCGTGGTCACCACCGTGACCGGCTCGTAGCCGATGGCAAGCCACCCCTTTACCAGTGCCTCAGGGTCGCTCGCCGGGATGTCGGAGCCGGTGGCGATCAGCATGCTCTGAGAGGCGAAGAGCGCTGCGGGCAGCGTGCGCTGCATCAACCCACGCGGGGTGGTGACGATCAGCGGGGGAGGGAGGGAGTCGTCGACTAGCGTCGCCAGCGCTTTCAGCCGCGATTGGATCACCGATTGGCCCCAGGGCGCGCGCTCGTAAAAGGTGGGTGCTGGCTCCGGAAAGACCAGGATGTCTAGGTCAGGCGACCAGGCCCCGATTTGCCCGGCGAGGTTATTGGCCTGGTCGATCCGGCTCGCCACGACCAGCAGCGGCGCACCGGTGTCCGTGGCGAGGGCAGACAACAGGTAAGGGCGCGCGGGCTGGATCAGGCCGAGCGTATGGCCGGGCAGGAACCCGCCATCACGGACGGCGATTTGATCGCGCTGCTCCTGGTAGGTCGCATCCCGCCGGATGACGTCCAGCAGGCCGGACAGGTCCGCCGGGGTGGTGCTGATCGCTGTTTCGGGGATCATCGCTGCCAAGCTGGTCTCAATCCCCTATTCTGGCTGTGTAAGACTGCCATTGTATTCGGTCATCGCGCTTTCGATCCCATATTCGATCCACGTCTCAACCGCGCGCGCTGCCTGGTCGCATACCTGCTCGATGATCGGACGCTGGTCTTTGTCGAAATCCTTCAGTACGTAGCGGGCCGGGTCCATTTTGCCGGGCGGCTTGCCGATGCCGATCCGCAGCCGGGGGAACCCCTGGGTGCCCAGGCGCTCGATCAGGCTCTTCATCCCGTTGTGACCGCTGGAGCCGCCAAATGGCCGGATTCGGATCGTGCCGACCGGCAAATCCAGGTCGTCAAAGATGACGAGCAGGTTTTCGTCCGCCACCTTGTAGAAGCGGCGCAGCGCCGCTACTGAAATCCCGCTCTTGTTCATAAATGTCTGCGGCTTGGCGAGCACGACCTGCGCCCCGCCAATCGCCCCGACGCTGACGAAGCTGTCAGACTGCTGCCGGGTGAATTCCATTTGATTGCGTTCGGCAAGCTGATCCACCACCATAAAGCCGACGTTGTGGCGGTTGGCCCGGTATTTTCGGCCTGGGTTGCCCAGGCCCACGATCAGGCGGTAGTCGGTCATTTCTTTCGGTTCCGCCTGCTCAGCCCGTCGATCAGCGGGTTGACGATCTCCCGCCGGAAGTGCCACAGCGCCACCCGAAGCTGGCCGCGCGCGGTGGTGCGGATCAGGCCGTACAGGCCAAGCAGGACGAAAACGCCCAGCGTGATCATCATCCCGGTCGTCGCCGCGTGTCTGAGCGCCCCCGGCGGAAAGATCGAGCTGACCTGATCGACCGGCGGGGTCGGCGTTGGGCCTTGCAGGGTCACGTGGGGGCGCGGCGTGCGGGTGGGCGGCTGCTGGATCTGTGGGGTGGGCGAGGGGCCAGGGGTGGATGTGCCTGGTGGTGGGGTTGCGGTGGGAGTCGGCAAAGGGGTGGCTGTCGGGGTGGGCGTGGC
>JARRJX010000229.1:0-4530 GCA_037388645.1 Chloroflexota bacterium | reverse complement strand
GGTAGCCACCGCGCAGCTCAAGGGCTGGCTCGCCCGGATCGAGGCTCATATCCCCGGCCAGAAAGCGCGCGTCGCGAGCCGGGATCAACACATCGGCATCGGCGATCATCTGATGGAGTTCGTCTACCGATCCAACGTGGTCGATGTGGGCGTGGGTGAGCGCGATCCGACCAATCGGCAGATCGTGCTTCTCCGCCGCTGCCAGGATCGCCTCGCCATTCCCTGCCATCCCCGTATCGACCAAAGTAAAACCATCATCCTCACGCACCAGGAAGCAGTTGACCATCCCCATCTGGGATAGCTGGATCAGGTTGTCGCTAATTGCTGTTTCTCGCATTGCGCCCTCATTCCCGGCCAACCTGGAAACAATTCTAACCGGATAACTACCCCATCAGCGCGAACTCCGCCGTGAAGTGGCGCAGCAGCTCCGGCTCTTTGACGATCTCCACGCCGCCGATCGAGTCTTTGCGGGCGGCGATAGCAGCCAGCGTCTCGACCACGAAGTCCAGGTGGCTCTGCGTGTAAACCCGCCGGGGCAGTGCCAGCCGCACCAGCTCCAGCGCGGGCCGGATGATCTCGCCGGTCGTCGGGTCGGGGTAGGCGAAGGCCACACTGCCCAGCTCGACCGCCCGGATTCCCCCCTCCAGGTACAGCTCGATGGCGAGCGCCTGTCCGGGATAGCGCTCGGCGGGAATGTGCGGCAGGAAGCCCCCCGCGTCGACGTAGATCGCGTGGCCGCCGGGCGGCTCGATGATCGGGATGCCGATCTCCAACAGGCGCTCGCCCAGGTAGGCCGTGTGGTTGAGCCGGTAGGTGAGATAGTCCTCGTCTAACCCTTCCACCAGCCCGCGCGCCAGCGCCTCCAGATCGCGCCCGGCCAGGCCGCCGTAGGTGGGGAACCCTTCCCGCAGGATCAGCGCCTGCCGCGCCCGCTCAAACAGGGCATCATCGTTCATGCACAGGAACCCGCCGATGTTGACCAGCGCGTCCTTTTTGGCGCTCATCGTGCAGCCGTCCGCCGCGCTGAACATCTCCTGGGCGATCTCCAGCGGCGTTTTGTCGGCGTAGCCCGCCTCGCGCTGCTTGATGAAGATCGCGTTCTCCGCATAGCGGCAGGCGTCGATGAAGAAGGGGATGCCATAGCGGTGAACCATCTCGCCCACCGCCTTGATGTTCGCCATCGAGACCGGCTGCCCGCCCCCGGCGTTGTTCGTGACCGTGATCATGCTGAAGGGGATGTTCTCGGCCCCGGTCTCCTCGATGAACCGTTCCAGCTTGCCCAGGTCGATGTTGCCCTTGAAGGGGTGGCGGTTGGCGGGGTCTTTCGCCTCGTCGATCACCAGGTCGACCGGCTGGCCGCCGACCGCGCGCACGTTCGCCCCGGTTGTGTCGAAGTGGTTATTGTTGGGGACGGCGTTCCCCGGCTCGATCAGCAGCGAGCACAGGATGTTCTCTGCCGCGCGCCCCTGGTGGGTGGGAACGAAATGCTTGAAGCAGAAGATCCGCTCGATCTGCTCCTTCAGCCGGAAGTAGCTGCGCGCCCCGGCGTACGATTCATCGCCCTGCATCAAGGCCGCCCACTGCGTATCACTCATCGCGCTGGTGCCGCTGTCAGTCAGCAGGTCGATAAAAATATCCTCCGCTCGCAGGAGGAAGACGTTGTATTTCGCCTCGCGCATAAGCCGCTCGCGTTGGGCGCGGGTGGTGCGTTTGATCGGCTCGACAACTTTGATGCGAAACGGCTCAGGGGGAAACTCCGGCATCGTGCTTTGTGCTCCTTTCCATGCGGAAAAATCGATCTGCGCTCGCCTTGGCGACGGCTTGGCGATCAGCGCTTACCGGCGGCCCGTGACCGGATCATCACCCGCTCGTCGCCGGTCAGCAGCCCGCCGAGCGCGCCCTCCGGCACGCCGAAAACGCGCGTGGTGGTGAAATACTCAAACTCGAAAGCCACCTCGTCGCCTGCCTGCTTGCCGGGGATCGGCATCAGGCGGGCGGTGAGCGGCTTATCCAGGCGCAGGGCCAGCGCGCCCACGTCGAGCAGTATGGCCGCCAGCGCGTCCTCGCTCACCTCGCCCGGCAGCGGGATGGTATCCAGGCCGGTGCCGCACACCGCCGAGTAGGTCAGCAGGTCGCTCGTCGTGAGCAGCCCCTCGGCAGCGCGCTCCGCCAGCACTGAATCCTCCAACACAGGCAGCATCAGGCCGCAGAAGCCGGTGCGGTTGAACTGCGCCCTATCCAGCGTATCGGCCAGGAACGCACACGCCATCAGGCTGCCCGGCCCCCCCATAGCGGACAGCCCCAACTGTTCCAGCGCTGCCCCGATGCTGCGCGCCTCCTCCGGGAAGGGCGCTAACGAGAAGTCGATCCCCTCAAAGGTCGCGTCAAAGCGGTTGAGCGCGCGTTTGACGGCGCTCTCAAGCCGCTCCGCCTCCGCCTCGATCAGCCCGATCAGACGGGTGCGCGCCTCTTCCAGCGAGCTGGCCGTGCCGACCGACCGCACCGCCAGGTCGGCGGATTCGGTGGCGAGTGCGATGCGCATCGTCCCCCCACCGTGATAGCTGGCAGGCAGGAACGGTGCCCAGGGAGCGACGTTGGCCTGCGCGGTCAGGCGCATGTTGGTCAGCCCGCCCTCCCCGATCTCCGACACCCGGTGGATGGTCTCCGCCGCCCGGCGGGCGCAGGGCAGGCTCAGCCCGGCCTCCCGGCTGGCGATCTCGATGCCCAGGAAGACCTTCTCCGTGCCCGCCAACACCTCCGGGATCACCCCGCTGTAAGGGGCCGGGTCGTCTATCCGCACCGGCCCCAGCCCGATGTAGTCGATCTCGTGGACGAAGGCCAGCGCTTCCAGGTCTTTGGCGAAGTCGACCGCCTTGCCCGGCCCGCTGTCCTGCAAGACACTGGGGAAGGGCTGCGTGGCGAGTCGGGTGGTCTGAACGGTGTACCCGGCCCCCGTCAGGGCCTCGCGGACGGCCCGAAGCACCTCGCCTGCCTCGGAGACGCTCTTCGATTCAAGCGGATAGGACACGTCTGGGAAGGCGGTAATCGAGCGAATATTCATGGTGATTTCTCCTCCAAGTGGTTCGCAACAAGTTTCTGAAGAACCAGAAACTTTTGCGACCGGCAAACCTGATTGGTTTGCTCAGTAGAAGTAATTCCTTTTCTAAAATATTTTGAACGAATTACTTCACATATAAAAATCCGTCTGAAGACTGGGAGAAGAGAAGAAGGTGGCGTTGTGTGATTTCAATGGGATGGCTGGTCCGCCGCCTGGCGGCGCTGTTTTACCATCTCAAATAACAGTACCCCGGCGGCGACGCCCACGTTCAACGACTCGGTCGGGCCAGGCATGGGGATCGTCACCGGGAAGTGACTGATCCGGCGTGCATCGTCGCTGGGGCCGTGCGCCTCGTCGCTCACGATCAGGGCGCTGGGCTGAGTCCAATCCACCTGGTGATAGGTCGCGCCCCCCGTCGAATCGGCCAGCATGATCACGCATCCGTCGAGCAGCCCGGCAACCCCGTCCCAGCTTCGATAGAGCACCGGCAGGCGGAAGTGCGCGCCCATCGCCCCTCGGACGACTTTGGGATTGGTCAGGTCGACGGTACCCGCCGTGACGATCATCAGCGGCACCCCGGCGGCGGCTGCCGTCCGCATGATGCCCCCCATGTTGCCCGGATCGTTGATCCCGTCGATCACCAGGGCGAACGTGAAGTCGGGCGGCGGTTCCGGGTTCAGGGTGGACAGCACGGCCAGGATTCCCTGCGGACTCTGGGTATCGGACATGGCCTGCATCACCGGCTCGTCGACTGCCACCAGGCTGGCCCCCATCTCGCTCAAGGCGCTCAGCAGGGCTGTGCTCTCCGCCTCGGCAGCGTACGGCTCGGTGTAGTACACCTCTTCCACCGGCGCGCCAGCGTCGACGGCTTCCCCCACCAGGCGAACGCCCTCGATCACGAAGCGGCCCGCCTTCTGCCGGGCCTGTCGCCGGGCTTGCAGCGCGCGCACCGCCTTGACTCGGTCGTTGCTCAGGCTGGTGATCATACGGCTAGTGTAGCATGCCCCCGCCCATCCGGGTAGCCCCAATCCGGCACTGCCGGTGAACCTCACCCCTGCGCTATACTCTACGAAGCCGGAGGTCGTTCACGATGCGGATCGGCAAGCGCCTGTTTGCCTGGATGTACAACACCTATCTAAGCTCCGCCGACGAGCCTGGCCCTGCCGACTCGTTCACGTGGGAGATACGCGCGCCGCTCGTCGGGCGGGCGGCGGGCGACGTGCTGGAGATCGGCGCGGGGGACGGCGGGAACCTGCCTTACATACCGAAAGACGTCAACCTGACCCTGCTCGACTCCAACCCCTACATGCTGCGCTACCTGCGAGCGCGCGCCGCCCGCCTGAACCTGGCTGCCTGCCAGGCGCTGGTCGCCGGTGCGGAGCGACTGCCTTTCCCCTCCGCCAGCTTTGACACCGTCCTCTCCATCCACGTGCTGTGCTCGGTGGCAGACCAGGAGAGCGTGCTGGGCGAAA
>JARRJX010000228.1:0-4531 GCA_037388645.1 Chloroflexota bacterium | reverse complement strand
CGCGTCTCGATCTGGTCGACCAGGTACTGGGACATCCCCTTTTCGAGGGAGGAGCTGCGCACGACCATCGTCACCTGGCTGGCGTAGCGGGAGAAGAACATCGCGCCCTGCCCGGCGGAGTTCGCCCCGCCGACGACCACCACGTGCTTGTCGCGGTAGTGGGCGGCCTCGGTGAGGGCGGCCCCATAATAGACGCCCGCGCCCGCCAGCTCCTGCACGCCTGGGGCGGCCAGCTTCCGCACCGATACGCCGGTGGCGATGATCAGCGCCCGGCAGCCGATCTCCACCCCGTCGGCCAGCGTCACGTAATGGTAGGGCGGCTCGGCGCGCACGGCGGTGCACGCCTGGGCGGTCAGGATTTCGACGCCAAAACGCCGCGCCTGGACGGTCGCCCGCTGGGCCAGCTCCGCGCCGCTCAGCCCCTTGGGGAAGCCGAGGTAATTCTCGATGCGCGAGCTGGTCCCGGCCTGCCCGCCGGTCGCCTTGCGCTCGATCATCAGCGTGCACAGCCCCTCAGAGCCGCCGTAGACGGCTGCGCCCAGCCCGGCTGGGCCGCCGCCCACGATGATCAGGTCGTAGAAGGGCTGGGTGGCCTGTGTTTGCAGGCCGATCTTCCTGGCGAGCGACAGGTCGTCCGGGTTGACCAGCGCCTCCCCATCCGATAGGAAGACGACCGGAAGCTGCACCTGCTCCGGGAAAAACGAGCGGACGAGCGCCTCGGCCTCCTGATCCTGCTCGATGTCCAGCCATTGGTAGGGGATGCGGTTGCGGGCCAGGAAGTCCTTCACCTCGTGGCTGCTGGGCGACCAGAGCGTCCCGGCCACGCGGATGCCCTCGTAGGGCAGGTCGACCAGCGATTCCCATTCGCCCAGCAGGTCTTCGAGCACGGGGTACAGGTGCTGGTCGGGCGGGTCCCAGGGCTTCAGCAGGTAGTGATCCAGCCCGATCGTGTTGATGCTCTGGATGGCCGCTTCCGTGTCGGCGTAGGCGGTCAGCAGCACCTTGCGGGCCTCCGGATACAGCAGGCGCGCCTCGGAGAGGAAGTCGGTGCCGCTCATCTGGGGCATGCGCTGATCGACCAGGAAGAGCGCCAGGGGCGCGTTCCGGCTTTTCAGCTGCCGGGTGGCCTCTAAGGCGCTGGCCCCGGAGTCGGCTTTCATGATCCGGTAGTCCGCGCCGAAGCGGGTGCGCAGGTCGCGCTCGACGGCGTTCAAGACCTGCGGCTCGTCGTCAACAGCCAGAATGATCGGTTTAGCCATCTCTCAGTGTCCCTTTGTTGGTGGAGCGCCGGGCGGCGCGCCCGGGGTCAGCTCGCCGTCGAATGCCGGATCAGGTGGTCTCTACCATTTCACCCTCTAATGGGTAACCCGCGTCCTCCCACTCCGCCAGGCCGCCCGCGAAGCGTTTGACGTGGGTAAACCCATTGCCAACCAGCATGTGGTAAGCTGCCTGGCTGGCGATGCAATCTGGCCCGGCGCAGTAAACGACGATCTCCTCATCCGGGGAGAGCACTTCCTTCCCCTTCTCCAGCGAATCGACGTGGATCGAGCCTGGGATGTGCTTGGCGCGGAAGGCCCACTCGCTTAATACCATGACCAGCTTGAAATCGTCGCCCCGGTCAAGTTTCTCTTTTAGCTCGTCGCGGCTGATCAGTTCCATAGGTGTTCCCCCCTTATGCTGAAGCGCGTGTCCTGGCCTCAAGAAGGGCGCAGCCAGACTCGCGCCGCCTCTATATGACTACATAGACCGCCAATGTCTGGATAGCGGCGAAGAAAAAGACCGCCTGCTCCGGCTGCCCTCAGACTGTGCGCTTGATTATAGTGGGATTCCAGGCAAAAGGCACGGTGATGGACAGGTGTCGCCTGCAAGGCGCGGTGCTGAGTCGTGCGCATTACGAATCTATACCAACTCAAATGTTCGCGTCAGAATACAGGCAAACCCTACCTATATGGTTTTTAAAATCAGGGTATAATGATACGCAAATGCCAACCAAACTCCCTTGATAACGTAGGTGGAGTGCCTTACAGACGTAGAAATTACGTCTGATTGACGTGTTAGGCAGGTCTGCATGGCAAAAGGTCGCATTCTGTATATCGAAGACAATCCCGACAACCGCCTGCTGATCAAGCGGGTATTAGAGGCAGAGGGGTATGCGGTCATTGAGGCTGAGAATGGGACAGAAGGGTTGCGGCTGGCGGCCAATGAGCCACCTGATCTAGTATTGATGGACATTAACCTGCCCGACATTGATGGGTATGAGTGCACAATGCTGCTGCGCAAGGCGCATCCCAATCACCTCCCCATTGTCGCCCTGACGGCCAACGCCTTGAAAGGCGACCGCCAGCGGGCGCTGGACGCGGGGTGTGATGATTATATCGCCAAGCCGGTCGACATCGACGCGCTGCCTGCCCAGATCGAGGCTAATCTCAAGCATTAACCGCTTGGTGCGTCGCCGGATGCCGGAGGGCACCCGGCCAACTGTCTCTTGATGGATTAGGGGCCAGATGGGAATGACACTAACCAGCAAACGGCTCAAAAAGCGCCAGAGTGATCCGGTCGACCCGACCAAAGCAAACGTGCTCGTTGTCGAAGACAACGTCCCGAATTTTGTGTTGATCGCCCGGATGCTGGCGTATATGGGTGTGCCGCGCTGTGAGTGGAAAACGTCGGGCTGGCAGGTGGTCGAGTTCGCCGATACCCTGCCCCGGATCGACCTGATCCTGATGGACATTCGGCTGCCTTATGAGGATGGTTACGAGGCGCTCATCAAGCTGCGCAATCACGAACGGCTCAAGGACACCCTGATCCTGGCAGTGACAGCCGAGGCCAGCCAGAAACAGATGAACAAAGCCCAGGAGGCAGGGTTCGACGGCTTTCTTGGTAAGCCGCTCGACCCCGACCGGTTCCCTGAGCAGATTCGACGTGTGTTGAAGGGGGAGGCTGTCTGGGAGTGGCAGTGACCGACTGCCCCCCTCCGAGGCAGTGATGATGATCCTGTGTGTTGAGCCAACAGCCCTGCCATCGAACATCGCCGCCCTAGGGACTCTGGCCGCCGGGGCGCTTAGACCTGACGCCCTGGCCGGTTCTTTAACGTGGCAGGGCGTTATTTTTGGAGGGTATGATGAGCCTTGACCTGGCTTACGGCCCATCGTTACCGGAGACTGAAAGCCCGATCTTTCTGGCGATGACCGACATCTCGGCGGCAACCAGCCCGGCGGAGATCGTCGAGTCGCTGCGCCAGTACATCCTCCCCGACGCCGACCGGCTCAGCCTGATACAGGTCGACTTTGGCGCGGCGGGCGAAGCCGTGTACCGCCCCATCGCAGCCTGGGATCGTGATAGCCTGGAGATTGACGACAGCCCTCCGGCGGCGATCCGGAACCTGGTCGGGTCGGAGCCGCTGGTGCTGCCCAACGTCGCGGTGGTGAACGCGCCTGACGACCCGCTGGTGCTCTACGCGGAGAACACCCTCCAGGCGCAGAGCTTTGTGATCTACCCGCTGGTCGGGCGGGCGCGGACGGTCGGGTATCTGATCTGCGCCTACCGCCAGCCGCACCAGTTCGACGCCCTGGAAGTCCAGGCGATGCGCATCCTGATCCGGCAGGTCGCCACCGTCTCGGAGAACTTCCTGCTGCTTGAGGCGCTCAGCGTGCGCACCGAGCACCTCAGCCTGATCAACAACCTCGCCGAGGCGATCAAAGGCTCCATCGACCTGCACGCCCTGGGCGACCTGGTGGCCGACACCCTCGCCCAGGCCCTCCCGATTGCCCACCTGAGCATTATGCTGCCGGTCGGCCCTGATCAGCTGAGGACGATCACACTGCGCGGTCGACCGATGTCCGACGTGGAGGCCGTCAGCGGGACGTGCCTGGAGAACACGGTGGTAAGCGGCGCGAACATGGTGCACCAGGACGTGCGCCAGGAGGACGAGTTCTGCCGGAACCGCTGGGGGCCGTTTGGCGTGCAGGGCCTGATCGTGGCCCCGCTCCGCGCGCACGACGAGCGTTTTGGCACCTTCAACGTCGGGCTGACCGTCGGCGGCCAGATCACGCGGGATGAGGTGCTGTTCTGCCAGCAGATCGCCTCCCAGGTGGCCGTCGCGCTGGAGAACGTCCGCCTGATCGAGCGGCTGCAAGAATCCCTGGATGAGACCACTGCCTTGTACGGCATCTCGCTCGCCATCAGCGCCGCGCAGACCCTCGAAGAGGTGTGCGCCACGGCGTTGAGTGAGATGGCGCATTTCAGCCAGGCGGATCGGGCGTCGCTGTACCTGACCGGGCCTGACCCCCTCAAGGATGTCGATTATGTCGAGCAGATGGGCGTCTGGGCGACCGGCCAGGTCATTCCGGAGCCTGGAGCCACGCGCCAGCCACTGAGCGAGCTTCCTATCCTCAGCCAGTTCCCCAAGACGCACGCCTCGCTCGTGTTCAACAACGTCCTGGTTGACCCCAGCGTGGACATCAAAACGCGGGCCAGGCTGGCCGAGGATGGGGTGAACGCCCTGCTGGTCGTGCCGCTCTACGCGGGCGGT
>JARRJX010000227.1:0-4549 GCA_037388645.1 Chloroflexota bacterium | reverse complement strand
CCCAGGTCGAGGGTAACCGTCTGGCCTGGGTTGACCGTGCCCACGTCCCACGTGGGTGCCGTGTAGTCGTTTCCCTCCAGGTGCTCAAGCGCTTCGCCGGACAGCCCGGAGCTGGCTGCGTCCAGGGTGACGGTGACGTTGTTCTCCGCGCTCCCCCCGTTGTTGGTGACCTGCACCTGGTACACCACGTGGTCATCCTGGTCGGCTTCAAGGATCTCACCGGTGAGGGCGGCATCCCAGAAGCTCACAGCAAGGTCAAGGTTAGAGGAGTAGTTCAGGTCGATCGGCCCGCCGGTCCACTCCCTGGCGTTGTTGCTCTCCTGGTTGGTGAACAGGATATCGTTCTCCAGGATGTCGCCATTCTCACGGGTTCCTGCCGTGTAGTTCGAGTCGACCCAGGCGACGATCGTGTAGTCGCCTGACGAGGTGCCCAGCGGGAAGGTCACGTCAATCTGGAACGGCGCAGAGGACGCCCCGGCGATCAGCATCTGAGACAGTGTGGCCTGGCCGATCAGGATTCGATCGGAATCGACCAGCGGCGTCGACAGCGGGCTGGGCACCGTGCCAACCGGGTATGCATACACCGAGACCCTGTAATCGGTCGCCGTTGGGATGAAGCTCGTGACGTCGGTCGTGCCCTTGTTCTTTACGACGAACTCAAAGCGCGCCGGTTCTTCCGCATCCAGATTGAAGTCCGTATCGTCCAGCGTCGAGACCGGCCCCAGGTAGGTGATCGAATTGACGATCATGTCGGGTGGGCTGGGCTGGGCGAGGCTGGTGTCGACCGGGGGCAGCTCAGGAGCGACGATCGCCTCGCGCTGCAGGCCGGTGCTGCCGAACGCCTCGTTCGTCATGATCGCGGTGCCTTCCACCCGGACGGCGGGCGCGATGTCGTTCAGTATCGGCGTGTTGATCCGCACCCAGTACTCGATCTTGACGATCACCTTTTGCTGGGGGTCACCGCCAAAACCACGGTAGGCCCAGAACTCAGGCTCGCTCGCGTTGTAGCCATAATTGCTGTAAGGAATGCCGCTAACCCCGTTGCGCTCGAAGGTGTCGGTGAAGTCGACGCCGTTGCCCGCCCCCCAGACGACAATCTGGTAGTAGTTCGGGCTGTTCGGGCTGGCTGCCGGGTCGAGGGCGAGGCCGGTCATCCCCCTGACGGCGGTTGCCTCTATCGAGCAGGTGCGGGCGTTGCGGAACGGCTGGTAGAAGTCTTTACCAGCCGGGATCTGCTGCGGCGTGCCCGCCAGAATCGGGTCGTCGGGGAAGGCAGGCCAGCAGGGCCGGATCGCTTCCATCGGATTACTTGTTGGATAGCTCCAGCCCGCCAGGGGGTCGATGCCGTATTCCGATTCCCAATGCCCGGTAGTAGCGTAGCGGGCGGCCAGGCGTGCGGCGTGCTGTACGGTGACGTAAGCCTGCAGGATGCGCGCCACCTCGATGATCAAAAACAGCAGCAGAAGGAAGACCATCAGGGTCAGGGAAAACTCGACGAGTGCCTGTCCTTTGTGCTGCCGAGCGAAGGGTCGAGAAGAATTTACATGAAACATAATTGCCTCACCCTCTAAAACCTCGATAACCAATGAATGCTCTAGATTGATTTGTCACATTTTCTTTATATTATAGCCAGCGTCCCAGCCATTATATCGTTCAAAAACCTTACAATTAATGGATCGCTCGATCTGGCGTCGAGATCGGGTCACTCCCTTTGGTCATAGTAGCTTAGCCCAGGAATGCAACATTCACAAGCAAAGACCCTTTCGTGCCTGAAAATGATTGCCCTGGCTGGTCTTTGCCCTCTCTCGATTATAACAGGGAAAAGATAGCGCTGAATATAGGAACTGCGACCTACAAACGGTAAGGGTTTGGTTAGTATCCTCACACCGTGAGGGGCGGAAGTCCTCATGAGATCGGCTCGATACCGGCGCGCTCAGATGTTATACTTGGGGTTGTGAATATCCGAGTCGGCGAGGAACAGGCAGCGATGCAGCAACCCCTTCCATCCGAAGCAGAGATCGATCTCGACCTGCTGCGCAGCGGCGACAAGGCCGCCTTCACCCAGCTCGTCGAACGCTACGCCGATTCGCTCTACAACCTCGCCTTGAAGCTGCTGGGCAACCAGCAGGAGGCCGAGGACGCGCTCCAGGAGACCTTCCTGAACGCCTACAAGGCGATTGGGAGCTTCGAGGGCCGCAGCAGCCTCAACACCTGGCTCTACCGCATCGCCTATAACACCTCGCTGATGCAGCGGCGCAAGAAGCGCGCCGCCACCGTCTCGATCGACGAGCCGCTCACCCTGGACGACGGCCAGGTTATTCCCCGCCAGTTCTTCGACTGGTGCTGCCTGCCGGAGCGCGACCTGCTGAGCGAGGAGGCGCTGGAGATGATGGACGAGGCCGTCCGGCAGCTTCCCGAATCGCTCAGGCCGGTCTTCGTCCTGCGCGATGTCGAGGGCCTCTCCACCAGCGAGGCCGGGGAGGTCTTAGACCTCTCGGACTCGGCGGTGAAATCCAGGCTGCACCGGGCGCGGCTCCTGCTGCGCGAGCAGCTTTCGACCTACTTTGCCGGGCGAGGATCGGCCAACGGGGAGGGAAAGACAGATGATTGACCATCACCACGACCACGACCGCAGCGCCTGCCACGCGCTCTTAGGCGGCCTGTCGGATTACCTGGACGGCGAGGCGGAGCAGGCGCTCTGCGACGAGATCGAGCGCCACATGGAGGAATGCGAAGACTGCCGCGTGGTGATCGACACCCTGGCGAAGACGATCACCCTATACCGCGAGCACGGCCACACCCCCCTGCCCCCCGACGCCCGCCGGCGGCTCTACGCCGCGCTCGACCTGAGCGACTACCTGGAAGGGCGCTTAGCCGCCCATGCACCGCCTGACCATCCACACCCGCCAGGCCAAGGAAGTCGTCGACATCACCGGCCAGATCAACGCCCTGGCCGCTCGGTGGGCCGCCAGGACCGGCGTCTGCCACGTCTTCGTCGCCCACACCACCGCCGCGATCACCACCGCCGACCTCGACCCCGGCACCGACCAGGACATGCTCGATGCCTTCACGGCGATGATCCCCGCCCTGGATTACCGCCACCCGCACAACCCGGCCCACGTCCCCGACCACATCCTGTCTACGCTGATCGGCCCCTCGGTCACCGTCCCGGTCGAGGGCGGGCGATTGGTCTTAGGCACCTGGCAGCGCGTGGTGCTCTTCGAGTTCGACGGCCCGCGCCAGCGCCACGTGATCGTCACCTTTACCCAAGAATCCCCGGCCTGAATCCGGAACGAGCATGACCCCAACACAGCGCATCGCCCTCATCACCGGTGCGAATCGAGGCATCGGCTTTGAGATTTGCCGCGGTCTGGCCCGGCAGGGAGTACACACCCTCCTCACCGGTCGCGACGCGCGCAAGGCGGGGACCGCCGCCGAAAAGCTGGCCGCCGAAGGGTTAGACGTGCGCCCTCACCAGCTCGACGTGACCGACCCGGAGAGCGTCGAGCGCCTCCGTGCGTTCGTCGTGGCCGAATACGGGCGGCTCGACGTGCTCGTCAATAACGCCGCGCTCTACATCGACGACCGCCACAGCCTCCTGACCGTCGACCTGGGGGTGATGCAGCACACGATGGACGTGAACGTATACGGGCCGCTGCGCCTGATCCAGGCGTTCGTTCCCTTGATGAAGAAACAGGGTTATGGCCGGGTCGTCAACGTCTCCAGCGGCATCGGCGAGTTGTCGGGCCTTGGCCCCAGCTACCCGGCCTACCGCCTCTCCAAGATCGTCCTCAACCTGAACACCCGCATCCTGGCGGGCGAGCTGCGCGGGACGGGGATTCTGATCAACGCGATGTGCCCCGGCTGGGTCAGGACGGACATGGGCGGCCCCTCCGCTCCCCGATCCGCCGAGGAGGGGGCCGACACAGCCATCTGGCTGGCAACCCTCCCCGACGATGGCCCGCACGGCAAGTTCTTCCGCGACCGCAAAGTGATCCCCTGGTAAGGACGACAGCCCAGGTAAAAGTGGCACCAAATACTTGACTCATCTCGATTCACTGGTATACTGTTGACAACGTATCCACTTTTACTCACAACAATTGGACGGCCATGCAAAGCGCCACCAACCCCACTAAAAAAGCGTTGACCAGCTTCGCCGTAAACCGGGCGGTCTTCGCTTATTATTTTTATTGGGGCATGTGATGGCGGGCATGGCTCTTGCTTCGAGGCGCTAAGGCGCTTCAGCACACGGAAAAAGAAGGCGCAGGGGCTATGACCTGCGCCTTTTCGCGTTATTTAGGCCAAAGCTGAACCGCTGAAATGTTGACAAGCTGAACTGCTAAACCGCTATTCCCAAGGAGTATGACGTTGTCCGACCAGACCAACCCATCATCACCCATCCTCTGCCGGGGCGTACGCGGCGCGACGACCGCAGCCGCCAACACGCGCGAGGCGATCCTCGAGGCCACTACCGAGCTGGCCGAGCAGATGATCGCGGCCAACGACATCCACCCTGAGGATGTCGCCAGCGTGTTCCTCAGCATGACCC
>JARRJX010000226.1:0-4558 GCA_037388645.1 Chloroflexota bacterium | reverse complement strand
CCTGACCGTTCTGCTGTGGAACATCGCGGTCGCCGTGGGCATCGTGGGCCTGGCGACGGCGCACACGCCGAGCCGCGAGTACGCCGAGTTCATCTGGATCGTGGACGTGGCGGTCATGGTAGCCCTGATCTTGAACCTGTTCAACATCTACAAGACCATCGCCGCCCGCGTAGAGCGCAAGCTCTACGTCTCTCTATGGTATATCGCCGGCACCCTGGTATGGTTCCCGCTGCTCTATTTCATCGGCAACGTTATGTGGAACCCGCCCACCGGTGCGCTCACGGGCATTAACGATACCATCTTTAACTGGTTCTACGGCCACAACGTGCTGGGCCTGTGGTTCACCACGGGCCTGTTGCCGGTGATCTATTACGTCGTGCCCCGCGAGACACGTACGCCGCTCTACAGCCACTTTCTGTCGATGATCGCCTTCTGGGGGATCGCGTTCTTCTATACCGGTGTGGGAGGGCACCACCTGCTGTGGGCACCCATCCCGTACTGGCTCAAGACCATCGCCGTGGCCGAGAGCATCGGCATGGTCCTGCCGGTGGTGGCGTTCATGATGAATATCTTTTTGACCATGCGCGGCAACTGGAACCGGGCGCTCACCAGCATCCCGCTGCGCTTCGTGGTCACCGGCTGGGCGGCCTACATCCTGGTTTCTTACCAGGGCTCGCACCAGGCGCTGCGCGCGATCAACTTACTGACCCACTTTACCCAGTACGTGCCCGGTCACGCGCATCTTTCGTTGATGTTCTTTGCCGCCTCGACGATCATGGGCGCAGCGTATTACGTGATTCCGCGCATCTGCAAGTGCGAGCTCTTTAGCCGCGGGCTGGCTAACGTGCAGTACAGCCTGTACGTGATCGGTTTCATCTTCTTCTTTGGTGGCTTTTTGCTGACCGGCCTGGTGCAGGGCACGAGCTGGGTGCACCAGGGGTTGCCGGTGTGGAGCGTGCTGCCCGGACTGCGTCCTTACATGGCGCTGCGGGCGGCGGGCGGCATATTGGTCGTCACCAGCTTTATCCTGTTTACCTACAACACATTCGCCACGGCGATCGTTCGCCGTGCGGTCGTTCAAGCGCCTGTTTCGGTCAAGTCGCCGGCCGCGATGGCACCGGTAAGTCAATGAGGAGGGATTGCGATGAGAATGACATTCAAGGTCGTCGTTATCGGGGGTTTGATCGTTTTCTTCGCCGTCGTCACCGCCGCCGTCTTTATCCCCGGGTTAATCTGGAATCCACCCCGCACCGTGATCGCCCATTCCTATACCACCCAGGAAGAACGCGGCCGGCAGGTGTTCTATTCCAACGGCTGCAACTATTGCCACACACAATACGTGCGGGCGGAAGATACGGCGATGGGGCCGGTTTCTGACGGCGGCAACTATGTTTTCGACAACCCGATGGTCCTCGGGTCCGAGCGCACCGGGCCGGACCTCTCCTACCTGGGGCGCAAGCGCAGCGAGGCCTGGGACATCAGGCACCTGGGAAGTCCGCGCGAGATGTCTCCGCTGTCCATCATGGCCAGCTTTGACTTTCTCTCCGACCAGGATAAGCAGGACGTGATTCACTACCTGTTCAATCTGGGCGACCGGGTGGCCGCGGAGCGCATGATCCTGCCGCCTGCACCTTACGCTTACCTGCAGAGCACGCGTTCCGATCCTATGACCGATCCGACCTCAAACCAGCCGCAGGGCTGGCCGACCTGGCGGGCGGCGAACCTGCAGGAGGGCAAGGAGCTGTACGTCGCCCGCTGCCTGACCTGCCACGGCTGCGCGGGCAACGGTTTGGGCAGCTACGCCGGCACGCTGACCGTCACGCCGGCGGACTTTAAGCAGGAGCCTTTCCGCAGCATGCCGGACGACCAGTGGTTCTGGCACGTCTCGGAGGGCATCCAGGGCACTGTCATGCCCACCTGGAAGGAGAGCCTGACGGAGGACGAGCGCTGGAAGGTGATCGGTTACGTGCAGACGATATTTGCCCGCCCGGTCATGCACGATCCGGACGAGGGGGACCCCTTCGGCGATTACGCTGGCGTGACCAATCCCATGCCTCTCGATATCGCTGTCCTGGACGAGGGCAAGGCGATCTTTACCCGTGAGTGCCTGGTCTGTCACGGCGACGCGGGGCGCGGCAACGGGCCGTACGGTGACCTGTTGCAACCCGGACCGCCGGACTTTGGCGACGGCAGCTATGGCGACTTTACGGACGCCGACTACTTCTGGCGCATCAGTGAGGGGGTGCCCTGGAGCGCGATGCCGTCGTGGAAGGTCGAATACGGGGAGGAGGATCGCTGGAAGCTGGTGCACTACATCCGCACCATGTTCACCCAGACCGAGACCCCGCCGCCCGCGCCGCCTGAGGGGGAGGACTTTACCTACCCCGACTTTTACAAGACGTCCATGCGCTTTCCAGAGGACGTCTCCTACGAGCGCGGGCAGGGTACCTATTTGCAGCACTGCGCCCACTGCCACGGGTTGGCAGGAGATGGCCAGGGCTGGGATGGGCAGTACCTCAACCCGCAGCCGGCCGATTTCCGCACGATGGGCAGCGAGCAGATGACGCCCGAGGCCCAGGGCGAGCACTTTGCCAAGGTGACCTTTGGCATCCAGGATACCGCCATGCCGACGTGGGGCGAGTTCCTGCCCGTTGACCAGCGTTGGGACGCCATCAAGTACCTGATGGGCACGTTCATGGGCAGCGGCATGTCCGCCACCTCGAGCGTGTACGGCGACGGCAAGCTGCCGGCGGCCTACGTCCTGCTGAGCAGCGACGTCTACATCGAGGAGGGACACACCATCTCCAAGACCCACGGCGCCGACCTGTACGCCACATACTGCGCTACCTGCCACGGGGATAACGGCCAGGGGAACGGGCCGGGCACCCAGGGCAGCGTCAGCCAGGGGCCAGCGGCCTTCCCATCCGGTATGGGCGAGGCCTACATCTACTGGCGGACTTGGACGGGTGTGCCAGACAGCACGATGTTTGCCTTCCAAGGGTACCTCTCCGACGGCGACGTGTGGGACATTACCACCTATCTGGTGGATCTCACCGGTGGGCAATAAGGAGGTGGGCCATGATACTAGGATTGTGGGTCGTCTTTGGATGGATGGTGTTCGTCGCCCTGACGGCGGTTGTCTCCATCATCTGGGGCTGGAGGCACGGTCAGTTCCGCGACATCGAGGAAGCCAAGTATAAAATGTTAGAGGACAGAGAACCTGAACCATGGCCGGATCAGAAAGGAGGCCAGGCATGACACAAAATACGTTACAAATCGGGCCCGAGATCGTCGGGGTCGTCGGCGGGGCGTTGGTTCTGTTCGTCTTTGCCCTGACGCTCGCGCTCAAGCATACCTCCAAGGTGCTGCCGGGCAGCAGCGGCCACCGCGAGAAGGAAGCGGAGGGGGAGCACGAGGTGATTCGCGCCGACGGGTACATCGACAGCTTTGCCCGGGTGATCGAAGAGGCGGGCGGCAGCTTGCCTCCGGTGGTACGGATCGCCATCCCCGGCATCCTGCTGTGGTGGCTGATCTATCTCATCATCAACTGGACGCCGCGATAGGAGGACGCCATGGCTTACATCTATCGACTAGACTTTGACATCGGAAAGGAACAGATGAGCGAGCTCGAGATCGGCGCCTCCCTGGAGCGCACGCTCGGTTACCTGCGCACGCTGCTGCCCAGCCAGATGGGGTACATCACCGCCCGCGCCATGCACGCCCTGAACGGAAATGAGGAGGTGCACCTGTCCTTTGAGAGCGAGTGGGAGAGGTGGGAGGATCTGCAGGCGCATCGTGAGTCATCCCTATCAGAGGACAAGGTGCTGAAGGAATTCGAGCCGCACGTCCAGTTAGAAGACCTGACCGTGCGTGTTTACGAGGAAGTCTCTTAGGCACTTGGCTGTGGCCGGCCAGGCCGGCTACAGCCCCAAAACATTTACTCACGCGGAGGATTGAACAGTGAAAGGCAACGAGAAAATCATCGAGAGGTTGAACGCCCGTCTTGCGGACGAGCTGACGGCGATCAACCAGTACATGGTACATTCCGAGATGTGCGAGAACTGGGGTTACGAGAAGCTGCACGAGTTGATCGAGAAACGTGCCATCACCGAAATGAGGCACGCCGAAAAGCTCATCGCGCGCATTCTCTTTCTCGAGGGGCTGCCCATTGTCAGCGAACTGAACCAGATGAACATCGGCGCTAACGTGGAGGCGCAGCACAAGAGCGACTGGCAGGCTGAGCACGACGCCATCCAGGAGTACAACGCGGATATCCGCGCGGCTGCCGAATATGGCGATAACGGCACCCACGAGCTGCTAAAGTCCATTCTCGTCCAGGAGGAAGAGCACATCGACGAGATCGAGGCGCAGCTTGACCAGATCGCGCAGATGGGCATCCAGAACTATTTGGTAGAGCAGATCGGCTAGGACCTGTCGCGCGGAGCGCGAAAGGTATAGCAGTTTCACCGGCGCTCCGCGCCGCCGAAACTGCCGTTTGTAAGACTAGGTATTGCAGAATCTTGTCTCATTTGGACAAGAATCAAGTTATGAAGATACC
>JARRJX010000225.1:0-6973 GCA_037388645.1 Chloroflexota bacterium | reverse complement strand
CTCTCAAGTCGCACCGCTACCTGAGTGGTCTGAAGGTGTACCGCCTGCATGCGCTCGACGGGCGCGCGCGGATCGTGCCGCGCCGGGTGGTCGCCGCCCTGCGCGAGCGAGGGCTGCTCTATAGCAACCAGAAGTTCCCCGCCGCCAACATCCTGCTCACCCCCAAAGGCCGCCAGGCCGACGCCCTCCTGACCGGCGAAATTGACGAACCCGAATCCTAGAATCGGGGTTTGATCTCTGGAACAAAAACTACGCCCTATACGTTCTAGTATTGTTAGTCCGTATCTATATATCTGAAGGATAGGAGAGAGAACAAAGCTATGAATCGGCTGTTTAGCAAGAAAACGATGGGCCTTTCGGCCCTGGTGCTCGTCATGGTAGTGGGCCTGACTGGCTGTGCCGCTTTAGGTGCGGTGCCTACGGCGGCCCCCGCGCCCATCCAGTCGTCCGCGCCCACCAACTCGATCACCGTGAACGGCATCGGGCGGGCCAACGGCGCACCTGACATCGCCAACGTCCAGCTTGGCGTCGACATCGCCAACACGGACATCGGGCAGGCCGTCAGCGAGGCCAACCAGACGATGGACGCAGTGATAGAGGCACTTAAGGGCATGGGCGTCGCTGACGAAGACCTGCAGACGATGGGCTTCAACGTGTGGACAGAGGAAGTGTACGACCCGGCGACCGGCCAGTCCACCGGCGAGCGGCGGTATCACGTCAGCAACCAGCTTCAGGTCATCGTGCGCGATCTGTCGTCAATCGAAAACCTGCTCGACTCGGCCCTGGCGGCGGGCGCGAACAACGTCAACGGCCTGACCTTCAGCATCGACGACACCACCGCGCTGGCCCAGGATGCACGCGCCAGGGCGGTGGCCGATGCCCAGGCGCGCGCCGAAAACCTGGCGGCGGACATGGGTGTCACACTGGGCGACCCCATCTCGGCTGTCGAGGCGACCTCCAGCGACCCGATGCCGGTTGTCCAGGCGGCGGGCCTTGGCGGTGGTGGCGGCGCGCCGGTCATCAGCCAGGGGCAGCTCTCGGTGGTCGTGCAGGTGAGCATGACCTACAGCATCTCGCAGTAGCGACAAAATCAATATCCCACGAAACGAAAGAGAGCGCGGCCTGTGCCACGCTCTCTTTTCCTTCTGTTGAATTTGACGCTCCGCTCAGGCGGCCATCCGCTTGAAGTAGAAGCTGACCCGGCTCCCCTGGGCGAGCACGCCCGCCATCTCCCAGCCTTCCCCGCCGAGCGCGTTGAGCTCCGCCTCGTCGATTGCTGGCCCCGCCGGGAGTTCACGCTCGACCGTTTTATATTCCCAGCGGACGTTCTCCCGCACGTAGACGATGGGCGGGGCGATCTGCCCCACCTCCTGCCCGGCGGCGAATCCCAATCCCCGGTTCCTCATCTCACTCCGCTCCGTTCTCTGAATTCGCGCCAGTTGTCGTCAGCACGCCGTCGATCAGGCCGTACTCGACCGCTTCCGGTGCGCTCAGGTAGCGGTCACGGTCGGCGTCGTGGTGGATTTCCTCGACCGTGCGCCCGGTGTGGTGGGCCAGGATGCCCTCCAGCTTTGAGCGCAGGCGCAGGATTTCGTTGGCCTGGATCTCCACGTCTGACGCCTGTCCCTGCGCCCCGCCGATGGGCTGGTGCATGTGGATGGTCGCGTTTTCCAGCGCGTAGCGCCGCCCCGGCGTCCCGGCGGTGAGCAGCACCGTGCCGAAGCTGGCCGCCAGCCCGACCGCCACCGTGCTGATCGGGGCCTGAATCTGCTGCATCGTATCGTACACCGCCAGCCCGGCGTAGACCCCGCCCCCCGGTGAGTTGATGAACATCTGGATCTCTTTTTCGGGATCTTCGCGGTTCAGGTACAGCAGTTGGGCGACGATCAGGTTTGCCACCTGGTCATTGATGGCGCTGCCCAGCAGCACGATGCGCTCGCGCAGCAGCAGCGAGTAAATGTCGTAGGCCCGCTCGCCTCGCCCCGACGTTTCGACGACCATGGGTATCAGGGATTGTGGAATCATATCAGTTTGTCTCCTCGTTTACTCCGCTACCAGAACGGTTGGTATCCACTCAAAATTATCGACGGTCATGTTCTCACGATACGGGCTGACCGGCAATGTGCCGACCGGCAGCCCGCCGACCGCCCCGACAAGCAGCGCGTACACTTCCCGTTCGCGCTGCCACATCTCCGCGCTGATCTCCGGCAGGTGGCGGTTGAGGTAGTCGTAGACCGCCTCTGGCACAGCCACCGGCTCAAGGGGCCGCCCCAGCGCGTCCGGCATGCCTTCCGCCAGCAGCGTCTCGATCCGCTCGCGCCGCGTGTCGAGCAGCGTCATCTCCGCCTCGATCTCGTCCAGGAGCGCCTCCAGCACGTCGCTCCAGGCGCTGGGGTTGTGGCGCAGCGACAACCCCAGCGCCTGGAGCTGCTTGATGCGCTGGAGGCGCAGGATCAGCTCCGGCGAGTACAGCCGGTAGTCACCCTCGCTGCGCGTCGGCTCGATCAACCCGACCTTCTCGTAATGGCGCAGCGCCTTGGGCGTGAGGTCGAGCAGGTCGGCGGCCTCGCCAATCTGTAGATAGCCTGAATCCATCTCGCTGTTCCTTCTGCTGCCAGGACGTAGCATAAGTATAAAGGTTGCCCCAGGGGTAAAGTCAAGAAAACGTGCTAAAACATACAAATTTCTTATGGAGGGGCCTCTCAAGTAATTCGTTCAATATTTCTTATAGACAAAACGAAACAAGCTGGTAAAATTTGGCCTTATGGCCAATAAAAGAAAACTAATCCTAAACGAGCAAGAGATCGCAGCCCTGAAACAAGCAGCCGACAAGACAAGTGGCCCGGCTGAATTGAAACGCTTGCAAGCGGTCCGACTGTACGGGACAGGTCATCCAGTGCCAGAGATTGCCGAGATTGTGGATACAAGTCCGACCAGTATCTATCGCTGGGCCACCTGGTATCGACAGGGTGGCTGGGCAGAACTGCAAAGCAAGTATGAAGGCAATCAAAACGCTGCCAAGCTGAGCCGTGACCAGAAAGCAGACCTTCGTGAGAAATTGCATCAGCATCGACCTGATGAGGTTCTGTCACCGGATGTACGGGTCAGTCAGGGCCAGTTCTGGACAGTCAGCGACCTGAAGATCGCGGTGAAACAGTGGTATGGGGTGACGTATCAAAGCCTCTCCTCGTATCGTGAGTTGTTCAAAACGTGTGACTTCAGCGTGCAGCGCACGGCTGGACAGTATCGGTCGCAGCCTGGTCAGGAAGCCATCGCTGACTTTGAAGAACGGGTCGAAAAAAAGTAACCGACCTGCTGCAAGATGACCCTAACACCGTATTCCTGACGATGGATCAGATGAGCCTCTACTATCAGGCCACCCTGACCGAAGTCTGGGCACCCAGAGGCCAAACGCCTGTCGTACGGATGACGCCGCAGCGCGACCATGTCCATTTCTACGGCGTATTGGATGTGCGCGGTGGTCGTCAGATTGCTCTGCCAGCACCCGAACAAACCAGTGATGTCACGGCTGATTTCATTCGCATCTTGCTCATGCTCTATCCCACCCAACCGATTTTGCTTCTGCTGGATCGGGCGTCATGGAACAAAGGGAACGCCGTGCGAGAAGTCTTTGCCGAAAACGACCGCCTGCATGTCATGTATTTCCCGGTCGCCTGTCCACATCTGAACCCTCAGGAACAGGTGTGGGCGCTGGCTCGCGAAGCCATCAGCCATAATCATAATTACACCAATTTCGACCAGCTGGTTGATGATTTCGAGACGTATCTGAACGAGAACCTGTTCGAAAGTAATTTTATGGACAAGTATGGGCCTCCGCCAAATTCAACCATTTTGTTTTGATGTCTCTATTAGCAGTTTCAGGATCAAGACTAAGCTCGACTTTGTACGAATCAAGTAGCATAACAGAGCAACTCAAAGAACAAGAACGACAAGAACTGGAACAGTTAGTCCGAAAAGGTGTCCGGCTAGCGCGAGAACTCACATAAGCATGCATCCTGCTGCTCAGCGATCAAGGCAGGGCGTCGGACAGGTAGCCGAAGCGGTGATGTGCAGCCGGGGTATATCTGGTCATAAGCACAGAAGATGCTTCGCCTAAACTTCGGTGTATATAATAAAATAACATGCATATCAGCATCACATATCCATTTCATTAAGCGAGAGCTTCTTGTGAAAAACTAGCCATTTTAGAGTAAATCATCTTTGAAGGACTAGGAGAAGTAGGAATGTCGAAACAAATCCTTTTGGTTGATGACGACGCCTTGTTACGTCGGGGGCTGGCCTACAACCTTGAGGAAAACGGTTACCAGGTCTTTACAGCGGCCAGTGCCGAAGATGCCCTGGCGAGCATCCAGTGCCGGGCGCCAGATCTCGTTCTCCTTGACATCGGCCTGCCTGGCATAGATGGATTAGAGGCCATTCAGCGGTTCACAGCGCTCAGGATCCCGGTTATCTTTCTCACGGCCCGGCGGGGAAAGGTCGACGAACTGCTGGGATTGGAAATCGGGGCGGTGGACTATGTTACTAAACCTTACGACGTTGACGTTCTTCTGGCGCGCGTCAAAGCAGCTTTGCGACACCAGGGAAAAGGAAAAGACGAGGGTTCAGGTACATCTCCCGTTCACCTCGGCGAGCTATCTATTGATCCCGCAGCTTATTCGGTGACCGTTTGCGGTCAGGAAGTACAGCTGTCGCCGCGCGCGTTCGACCTGCTGCACACACTTGCACTGCAGCCAAACCAGGTGATTTCAATAGATGACTTGATTGCCCGTGTATGGGGCGCCGAATATACCGGTCAGCCGCAAGTAGTGTATGTGCACATCCGTTGGCTTCGTGAAAAGCTCCAAGAAGCCCAGGCGCGCTCAGTCAGCATCGTTACTGTGCACCGGGTTGGTTATAAGCTGGTCGTTCAGGAGTGAACTTGCTTAACAAACTGCGCCATCGACTTATTCTCAGCCACCTGCTCCCATACCTGATAATTATACCAGTGATCGGGATGGCACTTATTTACCTGGTGGAAACCCAGGTTATTCTTACAGGCGTTGCCAGTGAACTGACCGAGCAAGGAGTGCTGGTCGCGGCACTCGCACAAGATCATCCGGAAATCTGGACCGACCATAATGCAGCCCAGGCCTTTAGCGACGAAGTAACACCACATCTCAACGCTCGCCTCATGTTGCTGGATGCAAAGGGCATCCTGATGGGGTCAAGCGACCCAACGGATGCCGAGCGTTTTGGGCAATCGATTGAGCTCATGGGCCTGGACTCCCTTTCATCAGGCAGGATTCATGTAAACCTAGACTACAGCGCTCACCTACATGCCGATATTGTCGATGTGTTAATACCCGTTATGGGGCCAGACCAAACTGTGGTAGGTGCATTTCGCCTGAGCCGCAGTCTATCAGATGTCTCGGAACGATTCGTCCACCTTCGCTACATAATCACCGGTGTCCTGGCAGGCGGACTTCTGCTGACGATACTGCTCGGATTGGTGCTTTCCCTCAATATCGAACGACCTCTGCGCAAACTGGTAGAGACTGTTCAGAGATTGGCCTATGGAGAGGAGGGCGGATTACTCGTCGAGCAGGGGCCGGATGAAATACGTATCTTACAGAGAGCGGTCAATCAACTCATCGCTCGTCTAAATGACCTCGAACAGCTCCGCCAGCGACTGATCTCCAATCTTGTGCATGAATTGGGACGGTCTCTTGGTGCCTTACGTGCGGCTATTCAAGCGTTGCTGCGTGGCGGTTCGAAAGACCCACACCTTGAACATGACTTAGTTGCAGGCATGGATGAAGAAACTAAACAGCTCCGTCGTCTGCTTGATGACTTGGCGAATCTTCAGGACGTGATCAGTGGAAATCTCGAATTGAACCGGTTTCCGCTTGACGTACGCAAGTGGCTTTTATTTGCGCTGCGCCCATGGGAGATGATGGCACGTGAAAAGGGGCTGCACTGGTCAGAGAACATCCCCGCAGACTTGCCACCCATCCAAGTGGACTCTGCCCGACTGGATCAGGCGCTGGGTAACCTAATTAGCAACGCTATTAAATTCACCCCGACGGCGGGCAATGTGTCAATCAGTGTGGACGGCGATACGCAACAAATTTCTATCCGCGTTCAGGACAGCGGCCCCGGTATTCCGCTGGAAGAGCAGGAGCGAGTCTTCATTCCCTTTTATCAGGTCAGCTGTGGAAACCAGACATCCGGGCACGGGATGGGGTTGGGGTTGAGCATAGCCCAGGAATTGATAGTTCGGCAGGGGGGAAGAATCCTTGTGGACAGCGAGGTAGGAAAAGGCAGTTCTTTCACCATTGTGTTGCCAGTCAGTCCTCCCTGAGTGAATGGGAGCCACGCGAGGCGTACTTCGCAACTCTGGATGAGCCTCCCGCCGAGTGGCAACGAACAACAGCGGCTTTAGAAGTCGCAGTCGTATCTGTGTGCTGGTTTCCGCAGCAACATCTTTAGGCAAAGCAAATCTATCATCAGGAGTAGATATGCATCCCTGGGAGATCTTCCTTATCGGCGCAGTTCTCATCAGCGCCCTGGCCACAAGCAGTGTCGTATGGTCTCGACGAAGAGCGCGCCCGCCGGAAGCGAAAAGGAACTATCAGGACGTTCGCTTGCTGTGGTTTTTCTTATATCTGGCGGCTCTGAGCCTGCTGGGGTACGTCTCCTTCGTATTCGGAAAAAGATGACCTGCGCAGTGGTGGTGGGTGTTGCAAACGGATGTGTGGATAAACCGAGGGAGAGGCTTTGAGCTGCTTGAAACGAAAAGCTGACCGATGAAATCCGCATAGTACCAAAAAGTCTTAGCTGTGCCTAAAACAAATCAGAATCATGGTTAAGGTCGAACAACCTGGTTTGGCGGAGCGTTTCACCAAGAGTAGGAAAGCCTCAGTGGGATTAGCCGCGCCTCGAAGCGCTGTTTCAGAGTGATTTGTCCCCGTAT
>JARRJX010000224.1:3498-8556 GCA_037388645.1 Chloroflexota bacterium | reverse complement strand
TGATGTCTTCCGTTCCGGACGGCCGGGCCGCGAACCAGGCGTTCTGGGTGACGACCTTGAGGCCTCCGATCGGTGCGTTGTTGCCCGGAGCGTGCGTCAACTTGGCGAGGATCTCTTCCCCGGCCATCTCGTTTGCGGTCACCATGTCGGAGGAGAGCCTTTTCAGGGCCTCCCTCTGTTCGGAGGTGGCCGGCGTGTCGATGCGCTCATAGACAGGGCTTCCGAACCGGCCCTCCAGATCCCGGTACAGTTCGTCCGGTGCCCGGTCCGTTCGGGCCATGATCTCGGCGGCCAGAAGATCCATGATGATGCCGTCCTTGTCCGTGCACCAGACCGTTCCGTCCTTCCGCAGGAAGGAGGCCCCGGCGCTCTCCTCGCCGCCGAAGCCGAGCGAGCCGTCGAGCAGGCCCTCCACGAACCACTTGAAGCCCACCGGCACCTCGCACAGCGAGCGGCCCAGGTGCGCGGCCACCCGGTCGGGGTCTTGCCCACGGCCGCGTCGTCCCGCCAGCCGGGCCGGTTCTGGAACAGGTACCAGATGGCGACGGCCAGGTAGTGGTTCGGGTTCATCAGACCGGAGGCCGGGGTGACGATCCCGTGCCGGTCGTAGTCCGGGTCGTTGCCGAAGGCGATGTCAAAACGGTCTTTGTAGGCGATCAGCCCCGCCATCGCGTAAGGCGACGAGCAGTCCATCCGGATTTTGCCGTCCCAGTCGACCGTCATGAACGAGAAGGTCGGGTCGACCCGCCGGTTGACCACCTCCAGGTCGAGGCCGTACGTCTCGGCGATCGGCTCCCAGTAGGCGATCCCCGCCCCGCCCATCGGGTCGACGCCGATCTTCAGCCCGGCCCCGGCGGCGGCCTCCATGTCGACGGCGTTCCGCAGGTCGGCCACGTAAGGGGTGACGAAGTCGAACGCGTGGGTGGTGTCGGCCTGGAGCGCCCGCTGGAAGGGAATGCGCTTCACCGCGCGCAGACCGTCGGCCAGTATCTTGTTGGCCCGCGCCTGCACCTGCCCGGTCACCTCCGGGCCTGCCGGGCCGCCGGAGGGTGGGTTGTATTTGAACCCGCCGTCGTCGGGCGGGTTGTGCGAGGGGGTGATCACCACGCCGTCAGCCTGCCCGGCGCTCCGCCCCCGGTTGGCGGTCAGGATGGCGTGGGAGACCGCCGGGGTGGGGGTGTAGCCAAACCCCGCCTGATACCACACCTCGACCCCGTTGGCGGCGAACACCTCAAGCGCGCTGCGCAGGGCTGGCTCGGAGAGCGCGTGGGTGTCCATGCCCATATAGAGCGGGCCGTCGTAGCCGTGCGCCGCCCGGAACTCGCAGAGCGCCTGCGAGATCGCCAGGATGTGATCCTCGTTGAAGCTGTGCCGCAGGGACGACCCCCGGTGGCCGGACGTGCCGAACTTCACCCGGTGGGTCGGCTCGGCGGGGTCGGGTTTTTCGGTGTAGTAGGCGGTGATCAAACGCGGGATGTTGGTCAGCAGCTCCGGGGGGGTGGGTTTGCCTGCCAGCTCGTGCTCGCTCATCGGGGCGCTCCTCCTGGGTGGGTCTAGATCACGGTATCGTCGGGGATCACGGCGTTCTTCGGCACGATCACCAGCCCGTCCCGCGCCACCCAGTTCTCGGCGTCGGAGTCGGGCCGGTCGGGGATCAGGCGGATGATCACGTTGCGGCCACTCCGGGCGTTCTTATCCAGGATCGCCCCCTCGATCACCGTCCCCGCCCCGATCCCGATGTCGGGGCGGCCCAGGGCGATGTTCTCCTCCCGCTGTATCTCCGTTTCGTAATAGTCTGCGCCCATCATCACCGTCGAGTCGATGGCGACGTTGGGGCCGACGATGCTGCGCAGCCCGATCACCGAGTTGGAGACGTTCGAGCGGTGCACGTAGCAGCCATCGGCCAGCAGCACCTGGTCGATGTGGCAGCCGTCCAGGTCGGAGGGAGGCAGGAAGCGGGGGCGGGTGTAGACCGGCCAGCGCGGGTCGAACAGGTCGATCGGGCGGTCGGATGTGGCCAATTCCAGGTTGACCTCGTAGAAGCGCCGGATCGTCCCGATGTCGGCCCAATAGCCATCGAACACGTACCCCATCACCCGTTGGGTTTCTATCGAGCGGGGGATGATGTCCTTGCCGAAGTCGTCGCCCGGCTCCTGGAGAATCTTGTACAGCAGGTCGGTCGAGATGACGTAGATGCCCATCGAGCCTAGATAGGGCTTGTCGGTGTCGGGCAGGCTTGCCAGGTCGCCCAGCTCGTCGGGCGCGGGCTTCTCCTGGAAGCGGGTGATCAGGCCGTCGGAGCGGCGCTTGAGTATCCCGAAAGCTGGCGCATCGCGTTGCTCGACCGGCTGGACGGCCAGCGTGATGTCGGCCTCGGCCTCGATGTGGAACTGCACGAAGCGCCGGTAGTCCATCCGGTACAGGTGGTCACCGGCCAGGATCAGCGTGTACCGCGTGCGCGCGTTCTTGATCTCCGCCCACTGCTTGCGGACGGCGTCCGCCGTGCCCTGGTACCAGTTGATGTTCTCCAGGGACTGCTCGGCAGCCAGGATCTCCACCCAGCCGTCGCTGAAGTTATCGCGCTGGTAGGTGCGCAGGATGTGCCGGTGGAGCGAGGCGGACTTGAACTGGGTGAGGATCGCGATCTTGTTGATGTCGGCGTGCAGGCAGTTGCTGATTGGGATGTCGATCAGGCGGTATTTCCCGGCGATGGGTACGGCGGGCTTCGCCCGCTTCTGGGTCAGCGGGTACAGACGCGTGCCTCGCCCACCACCCAGGATGAGGCCCAGCACGTCATTCATGTCTGCCATGGAGTTTGTTCCTTCTGGTTGATCTGACGCGGGTTTGCTGCCTGCATATGGGCGAAGCTGCCACCGCCCACCCCGACCCGCGCCGCGCTCCCAGCGCCGCGCTCATCGGCCAGGGCTTGCACACGCTCGCGTCGGATAGGTACAGGCCAGGATGGCATCTATCAGACGTCCGGTGGATAGATATTTTGACTCTACCACAAAACGGAAATTTGTGATCGACGATTCCCCGGCAGCGGGCGAAAAAAGAGGGCGGCGGTTCTCCTGAACCGTTACCCTCTCTCACTTTTGCCGGTTACCACTGTGCTAGTTCTCCTCGTGGCTGGCCTTCAGCATCTCCGAGGTGAAGTTGAAGTACAGCCGCGCCGAGGCGGTCTGGGCGAGGTCGCGCAGGGCGTCCAGCTCCAGCACGCGCAGCATCCCACCCTGGTCGCCCGCCTCAGCCAGCACCCGCAGGCGCTCTTCCAGGTCGCGCACGAGCGCGTCCGTCTCGGCCTGCTTCGCCTGGGCGGTGGCCTCCGCGTGGAGCCGCGTCTCTTCGGCGTAAGCCTCGGCCTGCACGCGCCGGGATTCCGCCTTCGTCTCGGAGTCCAGCCGGTCGACCTCCGCCTTGGATCGCGCCTCGATCAGGCGGGCTTCGGCCACACGCTCCGCGGTGAGCACCTGGTTCATGATCGCCTGGAGGTTGCCGGGGAAGATCAGGTCCTTCACGTCGGCGCGACCGATCTCGACGCCGTAGCGCTCAGCCGCCTCCTTCACGTCGGCGAGGATGTCCTCGCTCAGCTTGTTGCGGCTCGTGAGGATGTCCTCCAGCGACATCGAGGCCAGCGAGCGCCGGGCGGCAAGCTGCACGTCCGTGTAAACGCGCGCCTCGTAGTCGTCGACGGCGTGGACGGCCAGCGTGGGGTCGACCACGCGCAGGCTGACCACGATGCTGACGCGGATCGCGACCTTGTCCGACGTGAGGATTTCCTGCCCCTTGATCGTCAGGTCGCGCTCGCGCATGTCGACCAGCACCACGTTGACCTCCGGGGTGCGCCCCAGGAGCCGCGGGTAGGGGTATTCATAGCGCCCCGCGCCGAGCACCTGCTTGAGCACACCGTCCTCGTACCAGAGGGCGCGGTGCGTGTCCCTGATGATCAGCTCACGACGCTGATTGGAACGAATTTGGTTTCGGGTCATGGTTTTGCCCTCCTTTCCTTAGTTTTTGGGCAAGACCCTGTATCGCCGCCGATGGGAAGAACGAGCGAAACAGATTAGCAGTCTGTTAACCAGCGTTTACAGCGTAACCTGGCAAGTTACCGTATGTAGCTCGCTTCTGGCGTCGCCAGGGCCTTGCCTCTGATTGCGCGATGTGCGTTCCCCAAACGCTGACTGCTCTACCCATTGAGCTACATCCGGTAAAGGGATGACGGGACTCGAACCCACAACTTGCCACTTACGATGCGGGGCGCACCATCGTGCAGGGGCGGCGTCAGGAGTCGAACCTGACCGGTGGCTGCCGGATCAGCGCCGCCCGAATTTTCTATACAGTTGATCTGAACAGTTGATCTGATCTTTCCTGAAAATCCCCTTACCCACCCTCGCCTCGTGCAAACAGACCAGCGCGTGGTGATGAACGGTTACAATGCCCGGTGCGGCGGTTACAATGCTGGGCAATACAATGAAGACTCGCATGCCCCATGCAACCGGATTCGAACCGGAACGGGTTAAGTGCCCTAACCATTTTTATGGTGCGCTCGCTTCCATCTCCATCAAGGCTACCAGCTCGGCTACTCGATCAGCTCCGTCTGCCAGTTCAGCTCCTGGATGCGCGTGTCCAGCTCGCGGTAGCGCTGGGACAGGGTGTCGATCCGCTGCTGAATCTGCGGCACGTCGACGGTACGCTCGAAGCGCACCTCTCGGCCATAGCGAGGCAAACGGATCGCGGCGGACTCGACCAGCCCGGTCAGGATGCTGCGCTCCAGCATGATCATGTCGCGCTCGGCCAGGGCGTCGGTCAGCGTGCGGTTCCCGTCGAAGCGGGTCGCCAGGTTGGTGCGGTTGATCTGCTTGATCAGCGTGACCAGCTCGCCCAGCGCCCGGCGCGATTCGGCCAGCAGCTCTTCGGGATGCTCTGCTGGCTGGCCGCCTTCCTGCACCAGCGCGTTCTGGTTCAAACGCTGGCGAAGCTGCTGGATGCGCTTCTGGATGTCCGCCCGGCGGATCAGGGCCTCTGATAGCTTCATCTCGTTTACCTCCTTTCGACAGG
>JARRJX010000224.1:0-3476 GCA_037388645.1 Chloroflexota bacterium | reverse complement strand
AAAAGATGGTGGTGGCGGGCCATAGGGCCCACCACCAGGGCGATTGCAGGTGCCTAAGCCTCAATCCACCCTAGAGACGGCGTCGGGGGTCGAACCCGACCGCTGCGTGCCGCTCACGCGCCGTGCTGGCGTCAGGCAAATAACAAGCCTGTGCGCCGAAGACCCTGCGGAGGGGGGCTGCCCGGATGGGCTTCTCCGCTTGGTCTTCCGCGCACAGGCTAACGTGTGCGGCGGGCCGGTTTTAGCGCGTCATTGCGCGCCTGGTCCGGCTCGGTTCGTGCGGAGGCTGCCACATGCCTCGCTGGAGATATTGCTCTTGTGGCCGATTCCGGCCAGAGGCGCTTTCGTCCCATCGGCGGCAGCAGGCATCCCGGCAGGGCATACCACCCATTCACGCCATCCATAAGCGAGCCTGGGGGTACGGGTGGCCGTCGGATATTGCGCTGTTGAATTGTGAGACATAGCCACTCCCTTCTGCCGGGCTTCGTATGCACGAGACCCTTGATTTTTTACTTCGATGTCTGGTGGGGAAACGAAAAATCCCCCCAACGACTTAACAGGCGTAACCAGACAGGTGGTTCGATCTGTGTTGGGCGGATCGCAGCGTGCTTTATAAGGCTTAGGCAGCGGACATGATAAACCGCTTCGGGGGATTTGTCAAATCGAGTTTTTCGGGAGGGGTGTGCTTCAGTTTGGTGGATGAAAAGCGCCGGTTTTTAATCCCGGCGCAGCTTTCATAGATATGAGCATCCCGACTCCCCGTGGACGGTACCTGCGTTTTTGCAGATTGCGCGGCCTTGCCTGGCAGGCGCTAGGCCGGGCGCTGCCGCCGGGGGAAGAACATCCCGGTGTGCGCGCGGTATTCGGCGTAGGAGTCTCCGTAACGCAGGAGGAGGTCTTTTTCCTCTTCGAGACACCACCAGTACCACACCGGCAGGAAGAGCAGCGAGTAGATGGAGAGGAAGGGTGAGTTCAGCAGCAGCGCGATCGCCAGCCACATCGGGGCTTCGCCGAGCGCCTGCGGATGGCGGATGTGCTGGTAGATGCCCTTGTACATCGTGTGAGATTTGTCAGGGAAGAGCGTCTCAGTGCCTGCGTCATGGATGCCCCAGACAAAGACGATCATTGCCGGAATGCCAAAGAGGATGACGACTATGACGTTCACCGCGTAGGGCCAGGGGAAGCGCTCCGGCAGCGGGTCGGTGGGCAGGGGATAAAAGCGGTAGATGACGTAATTCGCCATCGGGATAAACATGAAGAACGAAGCGGCGATGCGATAGGTAGCACATCGCCGGTAGGCTTTTTCGCCGATTCTTGGCTCCAATCGGGCCGGGTGGACGCTCATCACGTAGAGGACAGAAAACACGACCGAAAAGACGACCATCACGGCGACGTTGAGCCAGGCAATCGTCGTCTCGTTCATCACCAGCGCTCCTTTTGGAGATGTGCGGCCCGCCGGGTCTGCACTGGGGTCAAAATAACCGGGAGTACCGGTCACTTCTGTAATACACCTTCCTGGCGAGCCTGTCAATGGAATCATCTGATTGGGCGTCGTCCGGGGAAGGGGGATCGTGGGTGGAAAGACACCACAGTCGGCCCGGTTGGCGGCAGGTTGCAATACCCTATCAGTTTCCCTAATTCTTCATGAAGATAACATTTTTGTAATCATCACCCCATAGACACCCGGCCTCGCCAGGCGTTATACTTTTGAAGGGCGGGGAACGGGCAACGGGAGTCTTCAAGCCAGTCAACATCTATCGGCGACAGGTTAGAACCATGCCCTTTACCGGCTCATTGTTATTCTGCCTTGCCCTACCGCTCCGTGCTGACACGGCGCTCACCGCCTGCGCCAGCCGGTCTGCACGACCACCTCTATTCTCTTTGAACAGCAAACTCAGCCACGTCTTTTCACCGGCGGCGGGGTGTCTGTGCCGCCAACCGGAAGGGAGCGCCGCCCGGTGATCGAGCGAATCCTGGTCGTCGACTGCGACTATCACAGCCTGACGTTTGCCCGCCAGGCGTTGGAGGAGGCGGGATACGACGTGCTCACCGCGGGGGATGGTGAGGGCGGGCTGCGGGCGGCCCTCTCCGAGCGGCCCGACCTGATCGTGTTGAACGGGGTGCTGGTCGCGGGCCAGGACTCCCTCTACCGCTGGCTCGGCGAGAACCCCAGAACAGCCGACATCCCGGTCATTCTGCTCACCCCCGGATCGGAGGTCGAGGAGGGATGGTTGGCCGACGACCACCTGCTCCACCCCTTCGACGCGGAGCAGCTCCTGGAAAAAGTCAGGCGGCTGACGGTCGAGGCATCGCGCAGGGGCACCCCGATCTCCACCGGGAACAGCGCCCTCGACGAGGCGCTGCGGGGAGGCATCCCGGTCGGCTCCCTGACCCTGATCGAGGGCGAGGCCAGCTCAGGGAAGTCGGCGCTGGCGCGCCAGGTCATCTGGGAGGCGCTCCAGAGCGGGCTGATCCTGACGCTCTTCACCAACGAGGACTCCGCCCAGAGCCTGGTCGGCCAGATGCGCCGGGTGGGCCTGAACGTCCTGGACTACCTGCTGCGGGGCCAGATCAGCGTCTACCCGCTGAACCTGGGCCGCCTGCGCGCCCACGCCCTGCAAACCCTGCTGCACGCCATGAAATGGGGGATCCGCCGCAAGGTCACGGTGGTCGATTCGCTCTCGGCGGCGGTCGCCCACTCCTCGCCGGAGGAGACGCGCGGCTTTTTTGAGGAATGCAAGGCGTTGTGCCAGGGCGGCTCCACCGTGATCGTCACCCTGCACTCCTACCACGCCACCCCCGACCTGCTGGACGCCATCCAGCCGCTGTGCGACGTCCACCTGCGGCTCCATCCCAACGACGCGCGCGGGGCCTCAGCCGCCGCCGTGGAGGTATGCCAGGCGGGGAGGAATCCCGCCGCGATTGGCACGACCGTCACCCTCGACCTTGAGCCGGAGGCCGCGCCGCTGACCGTCCCGGTGGCCCGTGGCTCGGAGACCCGCCCGAATGGCCGCCGGATGGCCGGTTAGCGCTGCGGCTGACCACTCCTGATCGCCTCTCTCCCCATCTGAAAATCCATCCTGGCCGCGTGCTTTGGTCAGGCTCCCCATGTCGAGTACAATCAACAGCATTCTCCCTCGCATGAGCCGCCGTTTTATCCAGAAGGAGCGAGCCAGGCGTGGATCGACGCAAGCGCATCCGGGTTATCCTCCTGGCGATCGCTGCCTGGAGCCTGGCCGGGGTCGATTCAGCCCAGCCCTGGGCCAGGCCGTTCAGGAAGTAACGGCGCTTCCGGCGGCGAAAGCCCATTCAGAGGAGGGTGTGATGAAAGCAATGGTCTATCATAACTACGGCCCGCCCGACGCGCTTCAGATGGAGGATGTCGGAAAGCCGATCCCCAGGGACGACGAAGTGCTGGTGAAAGTTCGCGCGGCGGCGGTGCTGCCCTTCGATTGGCACTTCCTGACGGGCACGCC
>JARRJX010000223.1:0-4608 GCA_037388645.1 Chloroflexota bacterium | reverse complement strand
CTCGATCTGCGGCAGATTGAATCGAGCATTGCGGAGGAAGCCCGCGCCCAATTGATCATCGTTGGGCCGGTCAATTCAGGTAAGTCAACGCTTTTTAATCAGCTTAAAGGCAAACACATTTCTGCCGTCTCGGCGGTGCCCGGCACCACGAGAGAGGTGATCGCCGAGCAGTTCGGCCCATTCTGGCTGATCGATACGCCCGGCTTCGACGAGATGGTGGGCGAGGGGCGGGCTGGCCTGGCACTTGACGCTGTCCAGCGGGCCGATGTCGCCATACTGGTATTGGACGCGGTCGCAGGTATTCGCGAATCCGATCGGCTGCTGTATCGCGAGCTTCGTGCGCAGGGGCTGCCAGTCGTCGTGGCGCTTAACAAGGTCGATCTGATCCGCAAAGACTACAAAGACGTGCGGCGAGACGTGGAAGCAAAGTTCAACGCCCCTGTGATCCCGATCTCGGCCCGGCAGGGAACCGGCATTGCCGACCAGCTTATCCCAGCCGTGATCGATGCCCACCCCCGAATGGCAGTTACCATTGGGAGGGCGCTGCCCCGGTTTCGCAAACTCGCCGCCGGGCGTATTATCAGAGAGTCAAGCGCGCTGGCGGCGGTTATCGGCGCTGAACCTATTCCGGGCCTATCTTTACCGTTCTTGATTGCGGTTCAGGTGCGTATGCTGCTGCGCCTGGCTGCGATTTTTGGCGAGACCATGAGCGTCGCAAGGGCGCGCGAGTTGGTGAGCGCCATTGCCGGGGGCGTGGCAATCCGTTACGCAGCCCAGGAATTAGCAAAATTCGTGCCTGGCTTTGGCTCGGTGGTTGCGGCGCTTGCCTCTGGCACGGGAACGATGGCCCTTGGGCGGGCTGCTGTGGTCTTCTTTGCGAACAGCCAGAAGCTTAACGCGGAAGAACTGCGTTCGCTTTATAAAAGAATCCGGTGGCGTGGTAAAAAGACCCAGGCAGAGTTGATTGAGGATGTAGGCCAGGGTTGATGGTCTGGACTTCATAATTCTTAGCTGAGTGACTGATGACTGAGAATTTCACGTTAATCAATGCCAGCCCAGAGCTTGACAACCTGGTCAACCACATCTGCCAGATGGCAGTGTCGCTTACCGGTGGTCATCGCGCTGCGGTTTACCTCGCCGGGCAAACGCCCGAAGCGTTTGAACTAGCAGCGTCCGTTGGCCTGAGTGAGCGCTTTACACAACAGGCTGAGGCGGCAGAAACACGCCTGCTGTCGGGAAAGCGGGTCTCACCAAACGGGTATCCCCAGCCGCTCTTCACCGACCTCACCCGAACCAAGGCTGGCTCAAGCCAGTTGGATACCCTGCTTCTGGACGAAGGCGTCAAATCCACCGTGATGATGAGTGTCGAAGTCGACAATCAGCCGGTTGGTATGTTGAGCCTCTATTACGACCAACTGATTGAGGTCGATCCCAGGGACCTGGAGGTACTTCACGTTCTCGCCGATCAGATCGGATTGACCGTGAAGAACTCGTGGCTGCGGCAGGAGGTCGATTTACATCGGCAGGAGATGGCGCTTTTGCAGGATGTCGGTGCCTGCGTGGGCGATTCACTCTCGCTGATGGCTGTGTTACAGTCTGTAGCGGAAGCGATGGCCAGTGTCTTCCCGGTCGACAGCTGGACGATCTTGCGGTTAGCTGCCGACAGCGAGAGCCTGGAAGTTGGCTCGCGGCTGGTATTCGACGGGGTGAGCTACCAGGCCGAAGTTGTCGAGGCAGGGCCTTACCCCCTCGCGAAGATGCCTGCGGTGGCGAGGGTGTTGGAGACAGGCGGCGGAGTTACCCTTCAGCGACACGCGAAGTCCCTTCAAAAAATAGAGAGGCGTCTCCTGGATGACTTGCAGGCACCGATGGGCATCATCCTTCCTCTTGCGACGGCGGATTGTGTGTTTGGCGTGTTGGTGGCGGGCAGCAAGCTGTCCTATGCGGAGGTTCAGGGGCCACACCTGCAGTTCGCCCAGGCGCTTTCTCGTTATGTGGCGGTAGCGAGTTACCATATCGAGCGTTTCGAGCAGCTTGAAGACGAGTTGGCGAGGCGGCTGGAAGAACAGCAAACCTTCAAAAAGATTCTGCAGCGAATAACGCGCAAGCCCGACTTTCAGGATGTTATCGAACAGGTCATCACAGAAGCGGCAAACGCCACCGGGGCCGAGATGTGTGAAGTGGCGCTTCTCGAAGAACACCGGGGGGTGCTGCAGATCTCGGCGCGCTGTGTCTCCGGCAGTTGGGATACTGGCGACGAATGGGCTTCCGACAGCGGGATCACCGGTCGCGCGCTGCGTTTGGGGCAGGCGGTTGTCGTAGAGGATGTGAGCCTTGATCCTGAGTATATCCCTTCCGGCGCGCAGATAGGCTCCGAGCTGGCAGTGCCCATTATTGTCGACGATCAGCGGCTGGGTGTGATCAACCTGGAAAGCGTTCGTCCCAGCGCCTTCCATTCCGAGCATGTACGCCTGGTCTGTAGGCTGGCCGACTATGCGGCCATTGCCATCAACAACGCACGCCTGTTTGAGACGATTCAGCGGCGCGCGGATGAGTTCAGCGCGCTCCAGGCTATTGCTGTTGAGCTGATCTCGTCGGAGAATGTCAAACAAACGCTGGACGTGATTGTTCGCAAAGCTTTAGAGCACGTGCACGCCCATGACGTCCACATCTACCTCTACGACGATCAGACGGGTCGGCTCAAGTTCGGCGCAAGCATCTGGCATTCCGGAGAAGTGGATCAGGAAGCTGTGGCACCCCGTCCTGACGGCCTGACGGCGACGACGGCTCGTTTGGGCCAGACCCAGATCGTCGCCGACCCGCTGAATCATCCACTATATGCAGATTCGCGAGACTTGCCAGGGCATGACTTGCCCAAGGCCAGCATCCCCATGCGGCACGGCAATCAAACGATCGGGGTGTTCAACGTCTCGTTCGATAAGCAGGCGACGATCTCTGACGATTCCGTCTATTTTCTTGAGCTGCTGGCCGTTCAGGCTGCCGTGGCGATTGCCAATGCCCGGCTCGTCGAGCAAACGGGCAACAGTCGGGATAGGCTTCAGGCGATCCTGGACAGCATCCGCGATGGAATCGTGATGGTCGGCATGGATGGATGTGTGGTGCTCACCAGCCCGCGCGCCGATTACCTGCTGAACGTGCGCGGCGAGGAGTTCGTCGGGAAGCCTTTTATCTGGTTCCTGAAGCACCTCCTGAAGGTGCTCGACATTGAGAATGCACACGCTGCGGTAGAAGAGATTCGGGAGTTGAGAAACAGTCTTAGAGAAAACCCGAACCGGATCACCCGGCGCAATTACATCGTCAACCAGCCAGAGGTGCGGGCGATAGAAGAAGTCTCTCTGCCTGTCATAGGGGACAGCGGGGAGCTGATGGGGCGGCTGCTGATCTTCCGTGACGTCTCCCAGGAACACGAGATGGAAGTATTCCGCACCGAGATGTCACATATGCTGGTGCACGATCTGCGGAGCCCGCTCGGCGGCGTGATTACCGGCCTCCACATGGTGACAGACGAGCTGGCTAACGAGCCGGACAAGATCGATCTGGAGATGATCGGGTCTACCATCGAGGTGACGCTGACCAGCGCCAATTCTCTGTTGAGGTTGGTCAACTCCATCCTGGATATCAACAAGCTGGAATCGGGCGAAGTGCCGTTGATGCTGGAGCCGATCGACCTGAGGACGCTGATAAACGAGACCTCTCGAACGCTGGAAGGTATCGCTGTTGAGGCGGGTATAGGGATCGACCTTTCTATACCGGCTGACTTGCCCCTTATCGTTGCCGACTACGACAAGATCGAACGGGTGGTGATCAACCTGCTGGACAACGCGCTGCGATACGCCCCTGGTGGCGGGCAGGTGCGAGTCAAAGTCGAGTCCACCGCTGCCTACCAGGAGGTGTCCGTGGTCGACAATGGGGATGGAGTTCCACCGCAGTACCGCGAGCGCATATTCGAGCGCTTCTTCCAGGTCGACCAGAGACGTCGCAAGCGCGGCGTAAAGGGTTCTGGCCTGGGATTGGCGTTTGCCAAACTGGCTATCGAAGCACATGGCGGCAGGATATGGGTGGACGAAGGCCCAGAGGGTGGCGCGGCTTTCCACTTCATCATCCCCACCGGGCTTACCCCGTTCCGAGATCAAATGATTGGCTCCGAGCAAGAATCGGGATAACTACTTCCTGGAAACTGCCCGTTCTGCGAATTGGATATTAGCCTGGCTCTGTTCCCGGCCCGCTTTAGATGAGCGGCCTGGGAACCTTTTCTTTCCTCGATTCGTCTCTAAGTCATACAGCCTGCATAAAAAACGAATCAGGAGAAGGTGTCATGGTCAGGAATCAATCTTTGAAATACGTTGTAGTGTTGGTGAGTGTGGTTCTTATTCTGTCGCTGGCTGCCTGTGCCTCCGCCCAACCTGAGGAGCATAGGCAGGACGCCCCAGAGGCACAGACGGGCGATCGGGTAAACGATGCCGGGCAGCCACCGCTTGCCGGACCTGCCAGCGTGGAAGAAGCGCCCGCCGAGGAGATGGCCCCGTTGCCCACCCAGTCTGCCGCCGCTGAGCCGGAGCTTGCCGAGGCAGGTCGAGCCGGGGACGT
>JARRJX010000222.1:0-4638 GCA_037388645.1 Chloroflexota bacterium | reverse complement strand
CCGTCGCCGACCAGATCGTGCTCGTCCTGGAGGGGGGACGGGTGTCGCTGGCGCTGGGCAGCGAGATCGCCGCCGAACTCGTCGAGGAGGGGGTCGACGAGAAGCGGATAGGGGCGGTGCTGATCAGCCGCCGCGCAGATGGCCGCCCGCTCGCCTACCGGGGGATCGAGGAAGTGCTGGGGGTCGAGCTGCTCTCGGCGATCGGGGCCGCGCCGGTGCTGGCCGACCGGGCCATCGAGACCAGTATGCCGATGGTGCTGCTCAACCCGGACGACCCGGTCTCGGCGCAGATCGCCGACCTGAGCCGGTCGCTGGTCGAGCGGGCCGGGGCGCTCTCAAGTCGGACGCTCTCGGCCACCGGATGAGTGGATGGAGGCTGACGACTCTCTGCGACGGGCCGCCGACCTGCTGCGCGGCGCACGCCACGCGGTCGCGCTGACCGGGGCGGGGATCAGCACACCCTCCGGCATCCCCGACTTCCGCAGCCCCTCGACCGGGCTGTGGGAGCAGGTGAACGCCTTCACGGTCGCCTCGCTGGGTGGGTTCAGGCGCAGGCCGGAGGCATTTTACGAGTGGCTGCACCCGCTGGCCTGCAAAATCCAGGCGGCGCAGCCCAACCCGGCGCACCTGGCCCTGGCGGAATTAGAGCGGCAGGGGATCGTCAAAGCGGTGATCACGCAGAACATCGACCTGCTGCACAGCCGGGCCGGGTCGGTGGTGGTGCACGAGGTGCACGGCAGCATCCGGGAGGCAATCTGCCTGGAATGCGGCGGCAGGTACCCGGCGGAGGGGTACGTCGAGACGTTCGTGACGGAGGGGACGATCCCACGCTGCCCGGCGGACGGGGCGATCCTGAAGCCGGACGTGGTGCTCTTCGGCGAGATGCTGCCGCTTGAGGTGTACGAGGCGGCTTTAGAGGCGGCCCGGCGCTGCGACGTGATGCTGGTGGCCGGGTCGTCGCTGACGGTGTCACCGGCGTCGGATTACCCGGTCGAAGCGGTGGAGCGCGGAGCCCGGCTGATCATCATCAACCACGAAAAAACGTATGCCGACCGGTTTGCCAGCGTGGTGATCCACGAGGACGTTGCCGTCACGCTGCCGCAGCTCGTCGAGTTAGCAGGGAGGCACTCAGACCAATGACCGCGAAACCCGCGAAGCAGCCCGCCGACCAGGACGCGCGCCTGCGCCAATACGAGCGCACGCTGGCGCGCTACAAGCGGCTGATCGAGATCGGCCATTCGCTCAGCTCGACGCTGGACATCGACGTGCTGCTCAAGCAGATCGTGTACGCCGCCGCCGAGCTGACCCACTGCGAGGTGGCCTCGATCCTGCTGCTCAACAAAGGACGGGACAGCCTGCGCTTCGAGGCGGCGGTCGACCCGGCGGGGTTCTCGCTGGCCCCGGTCGAGGTGCCGCTGGAGGGGAGCATCGCGGGGTGGGTGGTGCAGCATGGCGAGTCGCTGCTGATCGACGACGTGTCGAAAGAGCCGCGCTGGTCGAACAAGGTGGACGAGGCCAGCAAATTCAAGACGCGCAACCTGATCGCCGTGCCGATGAAGACCTTCGACAAGACGATTGGCTGCCTGGAGGCGGTCAACAAAAAGGATGGACAGGTCCCTGCCGAGGAGGACATGCACACGCTGGCCGCGCTGGCGACCCAGGCGGCGGTGGCAATCGAGAACGCGCGGCTGTTCGCGCAGAGCGACCTGATCGACGAGATGGTGCACGAGCTGCGCTCGCCGCTGGCCGCGATCAAGGCGACGACGAACGTGCTGACCCGCCCGGAGCTGGACGACGAGCGGCGCAAGAAGCTGATCGACATGATCGCGGTCGAGACGGAGCGGCTGGCCCGGATGACCGCCGAATTCCTCAACCTGGCCCGGCTCGAATCGGGGCGGACGCGGCTGGCGCGCGACCCGGTCGACATGGATGCGCTGCTGCACGGCAGCCTGGACGCGATCCGGCCCCAGGCCGCCGACCGGAACGTCCGGCTGCACGTGGAGGTGGAGGGGGAGCTGCCCACCGTCCAGGGCGACGAGGCGAAGCTGCGCCAGGTGTTCTTCAACCTGCTGGCTAACGCGGTCAAGTACAATCGGCCCGACGGCGAGGTGTGGGTGCGGGCCTCGCAGCACGGCGGGGAGGTGACGATCTCGGTGCGGGACACCGGGCTGGGCATCTCGCCGAACGCGCTGCCGTACGTCTTCGACAAGTTCTACCGCGCGGCGGACGTGGAGGGCTACACCCAGGGGAGCGGGCTGGGGCTGGCGATTGCCAAGCGGATCGTCGAGGGGCACGGCGGGGCGATCAGCGTGGAGAGCGAGGTGGGCACCGGCTCGACGTTTACCTTCACATTACCGTCTTCAAAGAAGTAAACCCGGTTCAACTTAACTGAAAACCACGGAGGGCATGATGGAAGCCGGAGAGCTGGCCGAGGCGGCTGCGATCATCCTGGGGTTCCACGCGCATGCGCTAACGGCGACGGGCGGCGCTTCGGCGAACGAGGACGGGCCACCCCCGGCGGGGCGGGACGAGGCGCACATCATCTGGGCGGCGCTTGAGCCAGCGGGCGAACCGGATGTATATGAAGCGGTGCGGGCGGTCGCACGGGAGCCGGGCGAAGCGACGATGGGGGCGCTGCGGGCACGGCTGGGCGAGCTGTTCGTGGAGAACCCTGACCTTGCGGGGCGGATCGAGGCGCTGATCGCGCAGAGCGGCTACGCGTCGCTGGTGGGGCAGGACGCTCAGGAGTGGTCGCCACAGCTCGGTCGCGGCCTGCCGACCGGTTACTTCCAGAAGTTGGCGCGGCTGCGCCGGGCGTTCACGATCCTATTCGTAGCTGCTGCTTTGCTTTCTGTGGGTGCGGGTCGCGTCCTGGGCGCTTCCTTCGCCGGACCTGGCCTTTTCTTCATCGCACAAGGGATGCGGGCGAGCGTCGCCTGGTATTACGGGCAGCGGCTCCGGCTGCCGGGGGCGATCTGGCTGGGGCTGGCGGCGTTCATCCCAGGGAGCTTCTGGCCGGTCTTTTTCACGATCCGGGGCTGGCGACCGGCGGCGCTCTCCGCGCCGGTATCCGGCGGGGGGAGGCTGGAACCCTGGGTGAAGGGCGCGATGACCGCTTTTGCCTCGCTGTCCCTGATCCTGTTCGCCATCATGCTCCTGGGGACGGCTTCCTATCTCATCGATTTATTGATCAACTGGTTCGGGTTGATCCTGCTCGCGGTGTGGCTGATGTTGTACGTGCCGGGCATCATCGGGCTGCGCCGCTGGTATTGGAAAGGCCAGGGCGACAACGGCTGGCAGTTTGGGCTGGTGGCGGCGCTGTTGAGCGTGGGCAACCTGGTCGGTATCTACGTAGCCCTGTTAGGGCCAGCCCTGATCAGGCTGATCGACGCGCTCCGCTGACGGGATCACGGCACGGTAAAACGATATACTCCTTTGGCCAGGTTAAGAGGGTGGCGGCAGACCGCTGCCGCTCAAGCCTGACTCTCCCTTTATCCTCACGCCAAAGGAGTAAAATAAGTGTCACCTAAAACGACCGCAAGAGCCGCCGGGATTCTATATCTCGTCATCACTGTGGCCGCAATCGTTGCGCATTTCTACGTTCCTTCTAGCCTGATCGTGCCGGGAGACGCCGCCACGACCGCCAACAATATCCTGGCTTCTGAGCCGCTGTTCCGGGTTGGCATTGGCAGCGAAGTGATCGTCTTGCTGGCCGAAGTCGTGTTGTCCGTCATTCTTTACGTGCTGCTCAAGCCGGTCAACCAGACGCTCTCGCTGCTGGCGATGGTTTCCAGGCTGGTCATGACGACCATCCATGGGCTTAACCTGCTTAATTACTATTTCGTGCTGCTGCTCTTGAAAGGCACTGCCTTCGCGACGGTGTTTGACCCCAGCCAGCTGAACGCGCTCGTGTCGCTGTTCCTCGACGCGCACGGCGTCGGGTTTACGATTGGCATCGTCTTCTTGACCATTCACGTCTTTACCCTCGGCTATCTGATCTTCCAGTCGGGTTATTTCCCCAAAGTGTTGGGCATCCTGTTCCTCCTGGCCGGGCTTGGCTACCTGATAGACAGCCTGGCGCTGCTTCTCTTCCCCGCTTACGGAACAACCCCCATCTATCTGGCGCTTCCGATCACGATCTCGGAGATCGCGTTCCCCCTGTGGCTGTTGATCAAGGGGTTGAACGTCGAGCGGTGGGAAGTGCGCGCCCGCGAAGCGGTTGGCCTGGTGGCCTGACGACGCCCATCCCCCGTGACGCAGGTAGGTTGGTAGGGAGCGAGATCACTCTTGCCCCTACCATCCCATCCAAGCAAGCAAGCTTAAAACGACCGCTGATTAAGGGCGCATAGGCGCGCCGCTTCCCCGAATATAACCCCCAATACACCCTTCGGTACATGACGCTGCATCCACCTGGTCTGTATCCTGTAAGCGTTGATACAGAACAGGTGAGGTGACAGGCAATGGCGATAGCAGTTCAACCGAGCGTCTTATTTAGCACAAGAGAAAAAACGGCGGCCAGCCCGAACGGCACGCTGATCGAATTACGCGGCCTGGAAAAAGTGTACCGCACCCCGGCGGGCGACTTCCCGGCGCTGAAGGGGATCAACCTGGCGGTGGGGCGGGGCGAGTTCGTGGCGG
>JARRJX010000221.1:0-4642 GCA_037388645.1 Chloroflexota bacterium | reverse complement strand
AACACGTCTGCATTGACATATTCGGCCTCGACCGACTCGCATCCGTTGAGCGCCATCGTCTCCCGCGCCATGTCCAGCGATGCCTGCGACGAATCGACGTTGACCACCCGCGCCGCGCCGTTCAGCGCCGCGCAAACCCCGAAGCTGCCCGTGTAGCAGAAGGCGTTCAGCACCTCCGCACCCTGCACGCCCGGATCGGTCAGCAGCCAGCGGCGGCTGTCGCGCTGGTCGAGGTAAAAGCCGGTTTTATGCCCGTTGAACACGTCCACCAGATAGTGCGCACCGTGCTCGGTGATGGTCAGTGGATTCGGAGGGACTTCCCCCCACAAGAGGCCGGTCGCCTCCTCCAGCCCTTCTTTGCGCCGCACGTCGACATCGCTGCGCTCGACGATGCCCTTCGGCTTCACCAGGTCGACGAGCGCCTCGACAATGCCCTCTTTCGCGACCTCGACCCCCAGAGCGAGCGATTGCAGCACGAGGTAGTCGCCATAGCGATCCACGATCAGCCCCGGCAGGCCGTCGCTCTCCGCGTGGACGAGGCGGTAGGCGTCCAGGTCGTCCCGCGCGGCGAGCGCGCTCCGCGCAGCCAGCGCGCGGGCCAGCCGGACGCGCCACCAGGCCTTGCCCATCGCCGCCGTCTGCGCCCAGGAGAGGACACGCACGCGGATTTGGGAGCTGGGGTTGTAGTATCCCTTCGCCAGGAAGCCGCCCCGGAAATCGCGCACCTCGACGACCTCGCCCGGCGTGACTCCTTCCAGATTCGTGCGCTCCGGGTCGATTGACCCGGAGAACACCCAGGGATGGTATTGCACAAGCGGCTTCTCGCGCCCCTGCTTGAGGATGACGATCCCGGCCCGCGCCATGCTATGCTCCCATCACCTGATCGACCAGCCAGCTCACATATTCCCACTGTGCAACCATTTTTATCCCTTAACCAGCTCGCGCAGCCCGTCCTCGTCCAGCACCGACACGCCAAGCTGTTGGGCTTTCTCCAGCTTGCTGCCCGCCGCTTCCCCGGCCACGACGTAGCTCGTTTTACCGCTGACGCCCCCCGTCACCCGGCCCCCGTTGGCCTCGATCAGCGCCTTGGCCTCGTCACGAGTCATCGAGGGCAGCGTGCCGGTCAGCACGAAGGTCAGGCCAGCCAGGGCTTCTGAGGCTGCTGCTTTCTTTTCCGCCTCCAGCACGACCCCGCCCAGGCGCAGCTTCTCGATCAGCGCCTGGTTGCGCGGCTCGGCAAAGAACTCGACGACCGCGCCCGCGATATGCGGCCCCAGGCCGTGGATCGCCTCCAACGCGCCCTGATCGGCGTGGGCCAGATCGGCCAGAGAAGGGTAGTGCTCGACCAGCAGCGCAGCCACCGTGCCGCCCACCCCACGGATGCCCAGCGCCGTCAGCAGGCGCGGCAGTGGGCGTGATCGGCTGGCGTCGATGGCGGCCAGCAGGTTCTCGACCTTCTTCTCGGCGAACCCTTCCAGCGGCATAAGCTGCTCGGCGTTGAGGAAATACAGGTCTGCGATGTCCTGGATCAGTCCTTCCTCGACGAGCTGCCGGACGATCCGCTCACCTAACCCGTCGATGTCCATCGCGCCGCGCGAGACGAAATACTCAATCGCCCGCACCAGCCGCTCCGGGCAGTCCGGGTTGGAGCAGTAATAGGCCACTTCGCCCTCGGCCCGGATCACGGGTGAGTCGCAGAATGGGCAGCGCTCCGGCGGCTCGATCGGGGTCTCGCTCCCATCGCGCAAGTCGACCACCGGCCCCACCACGTAAGGGATCACCTCGCCCGACCGCTTGACGATCACGGTGTCGCCGATGCGGATGTCTTTGGCGGCCACATCGTCGAAGTTGTGCAGCGTCGCCTGGCGCACCGTCACCCCGCTCACCTCGACCGGCTCCAACACCGCGAAGGGCGTCAGCACACCCGTCCGGCCCACGTTCACCCCCAGCTCAAGCAGCCTGGTCGTGCGCTCCTCCGCCGGGAACTTAAAGGCGATCGCGCCGCGCGGGTCTTTGCCCACTATGCCCAATGTGTTGAAGGTGGAGAGATCATTGACCTTGATCACCATGCCGTCGATCTCAAAGTCAAGCGAGCGGCGGCGCTCGACCCAGGAGCCGAGGTAGTCGATCACCGCTTCCAGATCGTCAAAGTGGGCCGAATGCTCCATCGCCACCGGGAAACCGAGCCTACTCAGGAAGTGCAGCACGTCCCACTGCGTGGCAGGCAGATCGCCCTCCCCGGCGAGAATCTGGTAGCAGTACAGTTGTAGGGGGCGATCCGCCGTGATGCGCGGATCAAGCTGGCGCAGCGCCCCGGAGGCCGAGTTGCGCGGGTTGACGAAGGACGGCTCGCCCAGCTCAGCCCGCCGCTGGTTGAGCGCCTCAAACGCGCTCAGCGTGAAAAACGCCTCCCCCCGCACCACCAGCCGGGGCGGCGCGGGCGGGCCGTTTGGGTCTGCCGGGATGCGCAGCGGCAGGGTCGAGATGGTGCGCAGGTTGGGGGTGATATCCTCGCCGATCTCGCCGTTGCCGCGCGTTGCGCCCTGCACGAACAGGCCGTCCTCATAGGTCAGCACGACCGACAGCCCGTCGAATTTCGGCTCGACGACGTAATCGAGCACCGTGTCGGGCGGCAGCAGCCTGCCGATCCGCTCGCGCCAGGCCCGCACGCCATCGCCGTCGAAGGCGTTTTGCAGGCTGAGCACCGGCGCGGCATGCCCCACCTTGGGCAGATCGCTGCGCGGCTCGCTCCCCACACGCTGGGTGGGCGAATCGGGGGTGAGTAGCTCCGGGTGATCAGCCTCGATCCGCTGAAGCTCTGCATACAGCGCGTCGTACTCACCATCGGTGATGACCGGCGCATCCAGCACGTGATAACGGTAGCTGTGGTAATTCAACTGCTCGCGCAGCTCGGCGGCCCGCCTGGCCGGGTTATTCTTGCTCATCGTCCGTCCTTCATTTGCCTTCCGCCAAACAGGTCCGTCAAATCACTCGCCCCGATTCTGATCCGGCGCAGGCGTCGCGTTGACAAACACAACGTCCTCAAAGCCCAGTGCATACATCAGCCCGGTCAGATAGACCTCGGCGTTGCCCTCCGCCATGTCGAGTATGCCATCTTCGAGCGCAGCCTTGAGAATCTCATGCTCGGCCTCCTGCCGGGCTAGCGTTTCAAGGTCGATCTGCTGGCCGAGGAGTCCCGTGCGCCGATCGTAGACGTAGGTCGCGTCGTTATCCAGCGTGGAGACGAATATCTCCGCCGCCGGGATGGTGACGAACACCGTATCCCCGGCGACCTGCACGTCGCTCTCATTCATCCGCGTCAGGTCGATCCCGGCGATCACCTGTCCCTGGGCAACCAGCAGCAACTGGTCGCGGAACAGGAAGCCAAACGCCCCCTCGCCGCTCTCGGCAGTGATCACCTTCTCGATCGTATAGCTGGCCGTCTCCAGGCGAGCCAGGGACTGCACCTGCCGGATGATCGTCTCCGGGTCGGCGATGATCGTCGGAGTAGGGTTGATCACCCGCTGCATCTGGGTCGCCACCGCGCCCGGCCCGCCCACAACCGGCTGACGCAGCCGCATGATGGTATCGACCACCAGGAAGCCGACCACCAGGATAATCAACAGAATAGCGGCCAGAATCAGGCTGACCAGCAGGCGGTTTCCGTCCCGACCTCGTGCGCTACCGTTCGGGGTGCTGTCGTCTCCCATATTGTACTCCTGCGGGTGAAGGGATAATGGTGAATACCGGTAAGGCTCGCTGCGCCTAAGCATGATCATAGCGCAGATAGGGGCGTAACAAAACCAGCCTGTGCGCGGCCCCGGGAGTGTCTAACGATCTGGGCTTGTGCGATAATGGGAAAATGCAATGTCCACAGTGTGGTAACCAGAGCCAACAGATCAAATCGGGACGAACCGAGGCAGGCAGCCAGCGCTGCAAATGCAAAGCCTGCGGACACCGGTACACGCCAGAACCTAAACCACAAGGATACAGTGACGGAGTGCGGATGCAGGCAGTGCGAATGTACGTCGACGGGCTGAACTTGCGGCGAATTGCCCGGCATCTGGGCGTGAACCATCAGAGTGTTGCCAACTGGGTGAAAGCCTATGCCGCCCAACTGCCGCCTGCACCCTTGCCTGAGGAGGTGGAGACCATCGAGATGGATGAGCTGTTCACCTTCGTCAGGGAGAAAAAAACCAGGTCTTCCTCATCACCTACGTAGACCGCCGCACACGGTGTATCGTCCATTGGGCAGTCGTCCACGACCGGACTGAACAGATGCTGCAACATCTGCTAGACACCGCCCCGCAAGCCGACCGCTACTTCAGTGATGCCTTCCCTACCTATGGTCGTCTGATTTACTATCCTGGTCGCCATCAAGCGATGGGGGATAAGAGCCAGACCTATTCGGTTGAGGCGGACAATGCCGAGCTTCGCCACTACCTCGCCCGATTGGCTCGCAAGTCTCGCTGTTTTTCACGGTGTATTGATGCCTTGCGTGCTGCTGTTTGCCTCTTTGTCTTTTGCTGGAACCAGCGCCAACTCTACAAACAACGCTTCCCCACTTACCCTACTCATCTTATTGATTTTGTGGCTCCAGCTTGTTAGACACTCCTCGCAGGCCGGAGTTTCGATCCGGCGG
>JARRJX010000220.1:0-8448 GCA_037388645.1 Chloroflexota bacterium | reverse complement strand
ACTGAAACACCCGTTTGTTCATGGCGTAGACCAGGAGATAATCCTCTTTCGTTTCCATGACCTTGCTGAAGACGTTCCATGCAGTCTCACTCTTCGATTATGAGGCATCGATCCGTATGTGGTCGTCATCTAATATCCAGGTAATCAACCCAACCTTGTCTTCGTGTTTTTTAAATCGTTGTCCGGCCAGGTAGGGGCCTATATATAGTAGATAGGCTGGAAGGAACAGGCAGAAAGCAGCACACGGCAGAAAACCGGGGAGTAATTTCCACAGTTCAGTTATATCAGTTACATGTGTCTTACCTGATAAAGTGAGCGCAATTGTTCCTAGCACGGTACACAGCAAAAGCATGAATACAACGCCGAGTACGATAAAAAGAGGCAGTATTTCTGGCTTGCGCAGCGTGAACGCCCGAATCGCGCGGGCGTGATCTTCCCCGGTGATGGTATATGAGAACTCAAGCGGTTCCATGGGTTGTCTCCTTTTGCTACTGGCCTTCTTATTACTCCCGTTATAAGTATATGAAGAACCGGTCCAAAACAAAACTGCCTGGCTTAGAGCGGCAGTTCTGCGGAGATTATCGACGGCATGAACCTATGGAAGTGAATTCTTAAAAAGTTTGGTGCGCGAATTGTTAGTGAGGGGCGAGTATCCGCAAAGGCTACCGGCCATAATCCGTCTTGACGACCGCCTCAAACGGGCAGGCCATCAGGCACCCCAGGCACCCCCAGCAGCGGCTCATGTCGATGAAGGCCGTCTCCCCAGGGTCGAGCACCCGGAAGGCGTTCCCCCGGCAGGTTTCGGCGGCCAGGCACTTCCCACAGCGGCGGCAGCGGTCGTCATCTATCGTCAGCTTGAAGGTGATGCTGCCTGTCCCGGTGATTCCCTGCATGTGCGCCTCGTCCTGATGTCTGCCTCGGTGCGTACGTGATATTCCTTTAGATGCGCCCGCCCGCCGATCGGTTGCATCCTCTACTCACGCTTGAATGGGTTGAGCCTGTCGATCCGGTTCCGCAGCGCCGCGCGCAGGAAGAGGCCCCGCAGCGCACCCCACGCCTCTTTCGCCCTTGCCTCGGCCTGGGTGCGTTGGGCGGGCATTGGCGGCGGCGGGGCGTACTGCTCTTTGATGTAAAGCTGGATGATCCGTGTGATGTGCTTCTCACCCGCCGGGACGGCCTGGCTGATCGGGGCCGTTCGCTCGCTGGGCGTGTCGCTCGGCTTCGTCTCGACTCCCACCCAGGGCGCGAAGGCGTTCAGGCGGGCGTAGCTGCGCGAGACCTCGCTGGAGGCGGCCAGCAGCCCCTGCGCCCGCAGCCACAGCCAGATTCCTACCCCCGCCGCCCCCAGCACGAGCAGCAGGAGGAAAACCAGCCGGGCCAGGCCGAGCAGCCGCGCGCCGAGCGGGCGGGCTGCCTGGGCGGTGGGTGCGTTCTCCTCAGCCCCGGTCGCAGGGTCCTCCGCCGTCTGATCTTCGTTCGATCCGGGGTCGTCCGGGCCGCTGTTCTCCAGGACGAACGGCTCGACGTTGACCTCCGGGCGCGTGATCGCCGGTTCGGCGGCGGTCGGCTCGAACTCGATCCAGCCGTAGCCGGGGAAGTACACCTCCACCCAGGTGTGCGCATCCGATTCGAGCACCCGGTAGGCGTTCTGGTCGGGGTCGAACTCCCCCTGCGCGAACCCGGCGGCGATCCGCGCCGGGATTCCCTCCGCGCGCAGCAGCACCACCATCGCCGTTGCGTAGTAGGTGCAGTACCCCTCCCGGCTCTCGAACAGCACGTAGTCGACCGGCTCCACGCCGGAGGGTGGGGGTTGGATTTGCTCGTTGTACCGGATCGCCTCCCGCAGGTAGCCCTCGACCGCGCTCGCCTGGTCGTAGGCGTTTTCGTACGGCGCGCTGATGCGGCGCGCCAGGTCGAGGGTGCGCGGGGTGATGTCCCCCGGAAGCTGCAAATAGCGGTCGGTCACCCAGGCGGGGTACGAATCGCCCGCCGCCCGCAGGCTGGCCGCGTCGGCGATGCTGATCGAGGAGGTCGCCCCATAGCTCTCCCCTTCGCCGAGCAGCGCCCCGGCGTACACCGCGCTTGTGATCACGAACGCCGTGCTGCCGGGGGCGGCGTAGGCCGCGTCGTAGCGGATCGGCAGCGAAGAGAACGAGGTTGGCTGCGGCGCGGCGTAGATCAGCTGGGTCGACGGGATCGCGATCTCGAAGCGCTGCTGCACGCTCCGCCGGAGTTGGTAGGGCGCGTCCTCTTCGGGCGGCAGGATGCCAAAATCCGATTGGAGCCGGGCGTCCACCTCGGCTGACCAGTGCCCGTCCCGGTAGGTGTCGAACAGGCTGGAGCGCCAGTAATAATGGTGGCCCTGCGGCGCGTTGACGGTCATCACGGTCTGGTTGCCCAGGTTAACCGCGCCCCCCAGCGTCAGGGTGGGGCCGCCGTAATAGGTGGGCGTCGGGCTGAGCTCCCCCTCCACCCCGCCGAACAGCCTGTTGAAGGTGTCCTGGACGCGGTGCCAGGGGTTGATCGTCTCGTTCCAGGTCGAGGCCAGCCGGTCGCTGGCCGACGCGCCGGGGGCCAGCCACGCCAGCGAGATCAGCAGGAACACCGCGCCGATCCCTGCCAGCAGCACGTTCTGGCGCACGCCGGGCGTGTAGTCGACCTGCCTGCGCAGCCACATCCGCTCCCGGATGACCACGTTGCTGTACACCGCCAGGGTGAAGGTCAGCAGCAGGTAGCCGATCAGGAACAGGTCCATCCGGATCGGGCCGCTGTAGTAGTAAGTGTTGATCAGCAGCGCCAGCCCCGGCGGGATCGTGGCGTACCACAGCCGCCGGGAGCGGAACAGGTTCGCCGTCGCGTTGAAGGCCAGGAACCAGCACAGCAGGCCCAGCAGGCTGACGAAGATCAGGTTGTCCCGGCTGATCCCCCCGTCGGCGATGTGCCCGGTCCAGTCGCTGAAGCGGTAGAACACCTCCATCAGCCGCTCGCGGCGGCTGAGCGTCTCCGGGATGAATCGGGCGCTCACCAGCCACCAGGTGGCGAATAGCCCGTAGACCGCCGTGAACAGCAGGATCAGCCCGTCCGGGAAGGCGGAGATCACCAGCAGGTAGCTGGTGAACAGGGCGGCCAGTGTGAGGGGGATCAGCAGCCCCAGGTTGTCCGACCAGCCGGAGAGCACCACCGCCCCCACCGCGGTCATCATCAGCAGCAGCAGGGCGACGAAGCTCGGCAGGTCGTCTCGAATCGTCTTCCAGTAGGCCAGCATAGCTATCCCGTGACAATAGAATCCGAATGTTGAGTATAGCGCGCGACGGTTCTACGGCGTATTGTGCACTCTGTTTGGGGTGTCCGCCACAAGACGAGAATCGGTGGTTAAGTCCCTCGCCCTGAGGGAGAGGGATTTAGGGTGAGGGACAAAAGGTGCATAACTAAGCCCTACGGCGCGCCCGGCGCGGGCTGCCAGACGGCGTTTGTCTCGTCGAAGGGGGAATCGGTCAGCCGCTGCACCACGTTCCCGTCGAAGTCCAGGACGTAGATGTCCAGGTTGTTGTTGAACCGGTCGCTGGCGACCAGCAGCATCGAGCCGTCGGGTGAGAAGCGCGGCGTGTAGTAGTTGTACGGGTCGTTGGTGACCTGTTTGATCACGCACTCGTTGATGATCGGGCAGGTGGCGTCGGCCAGGAACACCTGGCGCGTGTTGTTCACCGGCGCGGTGTAGGCCGCCAGCAGCCGGTCGGGGCTGAAGCTCATGAAGTCGATCTCGCCCCGCGCGTTGGTGATCGGAACCCGGTTCTCCGTGCTGAGCGCCAGCCGCTGTATCTCCGGGCGGTTCGAGGAGGGCGGGAAGCCGAAGATTGTCATCGTCTGGCCGTCCCTCGACCAGTCCAGGATACGCACGTCCCCCACGCCGGGCGGCAGTTGGGCGAGGTCCCGCTCCTCCCCCGTGTAGAGGTTGTGCGAGCGGATGAACAGCCGCGAGCCGTCGACGGAGAAATACGCGATCGTCGAGCCGTCCGCCGACCACTGCGGGTACGAATCCAGCCGGATCCCTTCCGTCACCTGGCGCTGGTTCTGGCCGTCGCTGTCGATCAGGTAGATGTGCTGCCCCACCGCCGATTCGCTGGAGTGATAGGCCAGCAGCGTCCCGTCCGGCGACCAGCGCGGCGCGTCGTCCTCGACCGCGTTATTCGTCACCTGGGTCAGCTCGTTGGTCGCCGGGTTGAGGATGAAGATCTCCGAATCCCCGTCCCGCTCCGAGACCAGCGCGATCAGCCCGCCGCTCCCCGCGAAGGGGGTGGCGGTCGGCGTGGGCGTGGCGGTCGCGGTCGGGGTCGGCGGGGCCATGCCGACCTCGTCGAGCGTCGCGGTCGGTATAATGGCGGCCAGGGCGCTCTGCGTCGCGGCGATGGCCGCGCTGAGCGTCTCGTTCGCCCGTTGAGCGGCTTCGCCCGCTGCCTGGGTCTGCTGGCTGTGAATCGCCGATAGAGTCGCCTGGTTGACCTGCCGCCTGACCTCGATCCCGCCCAGCACCCCGACGGCGAACCAGGCGTGGGTGTTATTGTCGGTCTCCGGCGGGGTGACCAGGTTGTCCCCCGTGATTTCAGGGTCGGCCTGGTTGAGCAGCGGGGTGTGGTCCCGCTGCTGGGAGGCTTCCGCCGTCACCTCGTCGGCGGCGGACAGCGCCCGCGAAAGCTCCTTCGCCGTGCTGAAGCGGTCTTTCGGGTCTTTCGCCAGGCCGCGCAGGATCACCATCTCCACCTGCGGCGTGATGTCCGGGTTGATGTCGCGCGGCAGAGGGGCAGGCTCGTTGACGTGCATCATCACCTGCGCCGCCGGGGAGCTTGCCACGAAGGGCAGCCTGCCGGTCAGCGCCTCGAACAGGATCACGCTCAGCGCGTAGATGTCGACGGCGGGGGTCAGCACCCGCGCGCTGGTCGCGATCTCCGGGGCCAGGTAGCCGGGGTTGCCGATGTAGCCCGCGTTCGTGATGAACGAGACCAGCTCGCGCAGCCGGGCCAGGCTGAAGTCGCTGATGTAGGCGTTCCGGTCGTCGTCAAACAGGATGTTGTGCGGTTTGAGGTTGCGGTGCAGCACGCCGCGCTTGTGGGTGTAGTCCAGCCCGTCTGCCACCTGCCGGATGATCGGCGCGGCCTCTTCGGGCAGCAGCATCCCGTAGTCTTGTATCATCCGGCTGAGGTTGCCGCCCGGCAGGTAGCGCATCACGATGTACGACAGGTCGTTGGCCTGCCCCACGTCGTAGATCGGCACGATGTGCGGGTGCTCGATCTGCGCCAGGATGCGCACCTCGCGCTCGAACCGGGCCCGGAAGCTGGGGTCGTCGAAGGAGGCGGCGTGCAGCACTTTGATCGCGACGATCTGGCTTGAATTCATCACCTGGGCGCGGTAGACGGTCGAGATGTCGCCGTTCCCTACGATGTCGCCGATCTTGTATTGGTTGAGGCGCTTGCCGGTCAGCGCGTCTACTGCCACGATATGCCTCCAGAGTCTCTCGTCAGGTAAAGCCTCTACCCGGTCGCTGCCCGCCAGGCGCTACGGCTGCCAGGCCGGGGCCACGTCGTTGGCGGCCTCAAAGGTGAGCTGCACCAGCTCGTCCGTCTCGATGTTATAGACGAACAGGTCGTAAAAACTATCTCCATCGCGGTTGGAGTCGAACGCGATGCGCTCGCCGTCCGGTTCCCAGGCCGCGTCGTCGTCGTGTACCGCCCCTGAGGTCAGCCGGTACGGCTGGTTGCTCAGCAGGTCCATCACGAAGATCGCCCGGCGTCCCTCCCCCAGTTCGTCCTCGGACGTGTAAGCCACCCGCAGCCCGTCCGGTGCCCAGGTGATCCACTGGTCGGCGACGGAGTTCTCGGTGAGCCGGTATGGCGCGCCCCCATCCACGTCGATGATGTAGATGTCGTTCGACTCGTAGTCGTCCGGCGAGCGGGAATGATACCCGATTCTAAGCCCATCCGGCGACCAGCGCGGCGTCAGGTCGTCGTGGTCGTTGAAGGTGAGCTGGCTGACCCGCTCGCCGTCCACGCTCATCACGTAGATCTCAAAATCGCCGTCCCGGTTCGAGGAGAAGGCGATCCACTGCCCGTCCGGCGACCAGTCCGGGTCGGCGTCCGACACGCTGTTGTCGGTAAGCTGGCGGATTCCGCTCCCGTCGGCGTTCATGATCTTGATCTCGGCGTCCCCGTCCGTCTGCGAGGCGTAGACGATCTGGGTGCCGTCCGGCGACCAGGCGGGGTCGAAGTCGTTCGCCACGTTTGAGGTCAGTTGCGTCAGGTTCGAGCCGTCGATGTCGATCAGGTAAATCTCGTAATCGCCGTCCCGGTTAGAGGCGAACGCCAGCCGCGCCCCGCCGCTGGGGGGCGGCAGCGTGACCGGCTCCACTTCCGGCGTGCTCGTCGGCATGGAGGTCGGCGGTGGGCCGCCGGTCGCCGTGACCGTCGGTACGCTGCCCAGGGCGGAGGGTGGCGTCAGCACGGCCAGCAGGCTGGCCGGCTTCCCGTCCGTCAGCGTGAGGGCGGTGAAGGCCAGCCCGGCGGCCAGCGCGATCAGCACGCCGGGGATCAGCAGCCAGCCCAGGATGCCCCGCCCCACCGGCTCGTCCTCGTCCTCGGCGGGCACCGCCTCCCAGTACCCGATCTCCGCCCCGACCTCGGCCTGGGCTTCCTCGCTCAGCACGATCCGCTCCTGCGTGTCGGGCGGCTCGGCCCGTTCGGCCCGCTGGGCCTGTGAGGGCGTGGTGTCTGCCAGGGAGGGGAGCGGCGGCTCGTAGTCGACGTATAGCTTCGTCACGCGGGAAAGCTCGTGGGCGAATTCGCCCGCCGTCTTGAATCGCTCTTGCGGTGTCTTCGCCAGGCAGCGCTGCAAGGTGGCGTCCACTTCCGGGCTGATCGAGGGGTCGATCTCCCGGATCGAGGGCACCGGCTCCAGCACGTGCGCCATCAGCACTTTCATCGAGTCCGGGTCGGCGTAGGGCGGCACACCGGTCAGCGCCTCGAAGGTGATCACCCCCAGCGCGTACAGGTCGACCGATCCGGTGATCGGCTCGCCCTTGCGCACCATCTCCGGCGCGATGTAAGGCGGCGTGCCGATCACCCGCGAGCCGGTCAGGTTGATCGCCTCCGTCACGCGGGCGATGCCGAAGTCGGCCAGGTAGGCGTTCCCGCTGTTGTCCAGCAGCACGTTCGACGGCTTGAGGTCGCGGTGGATGATCTCGTGCTCGTGCGCGTAGTCGAGCGCGTCGGCCACCTGCCTGACCATCCGCACCACCCGCGCCAGCCCCAGCGGGCGGCTGTTGATCAGGTCGGCCAGCGTGCCCCCCGGCAGGTAGCGCATCACCAGGTAGGGCAGCCCGTCGTGCTCGCCCGCGTCGTACACCGGCAGGATGTGCAGGTGTTCGAGCCGCCCGATCGTGCGCGCCTCCTGCTGGAACCGGATCAGGAACGTGTCGTCGTGTAAGAATTCCCTGGGCAGCACCTTGATTGCCACCGTGCGGTCCATCGACGGCTGGTAGGCCAGGTAGACCGCAGACATGCCACCTTTTCCCAGCAGCATCCGGATTTCATATTGTCCCAGGCTCGTTCCGATCAGGTTTTCCGCCATCGCGTTCTTCGGCTGTATGCAGGTCGATGCGAGAATACCCCCGATTATAGACGCTTTGCCCGGAGGATGAAACATCGCACCCGGCGAAGTTTAACACGGTCGGGCCGGGCTGGTAGGTAAGCCGGATCGACTGATATCCTACTGTTACAATCCGCGCCACAGGGCGAAGCCCTGATGCAGTATTCAAGCAAACCCGTACCCGGAGGGCAAAATTCCGTAAAGCCCCGTAGCTTGCTGCGGGGATAGGAATTTTGGGGTTTGCCATTTACTTCATAGCCCGATGATTTATCGTCGGGCGGCGTCGGCGTTGGCGGCTGATCGAACATCTAACCCGCGGCGGTCGTCGCCTCCGGCGTTGATCGCCCACCACAACATCAGCCTTCCGCTGGTGGTCGGCCTGAATATTCAATCTCCAGCAGCCAGCCCGCGCCATCCCCCCATCGCCATAGGATCGACTGCCACACCCCGCTTTCCCCTCGTTGACACTTGCCCCGCCGCGTGCTAGACTGACTCGCACTTCGCCGCTGTGCCACAGCAGAATGGGGGCGTCTCACGATGAGTCAAGATTTTCAGGCGACGATGGATCGGCGTCAGCGCACGCACCGCACTCTTATTTATGTGATCCTGGCGACGCTGCCATGTTACTTTTGCGGTGTGGTGGTGCTGTTTGGCTTCGGCGGGCGCTCCGAGCGGGCGGGCACGCCGACCGCCACCGTCGAGGTGCTGACCCCCACCCTCACCGAGACGCCCACCGAGACCCCGACCCGGACGCCCACCGTGACCCCCGGCGGGCCGACTCTGACCCTCCCGGCCACGCCCACCCAGTTCGTC
>JARRJX010000219.1:8967-19124 GCA_037388645.1 Chloroflexota bacterium | reverse complement strand
ATCACCATCCCGGTGCAGTCGATCACCTCGGCGGCCTGATAATCCTGGTTGATCTGGCTCGCGTCGCCAACCGCCACAAGCGAATCGGCCTGGATCGCAACCGCTCCGTCCTGGTAGACGGTGTAGGAGTCGTCCATCGTCAGAACAACGCCGTTGGTCAGAATCGCGTCAACTGGTACCATTATGCTCTCCTGGGTAATGAAACCGGCTCAGGATTATAGCATCCGCCTAGAGGGCGATAAAGAAGATTAATTATGGGGTCGGCACGGATTTTCCGCCTGGTCGAGAGCAGCCTGGTCGCGTTGTTCTTCCTTCAGGCTGCCAGGGTCGTTTTCGCCATTTTGCTCAGCCTATTCAAGCTCGCGCTTGCGGCCAACCAGGTCAGCCAGGCGTTGGTCAACGCCCACATCCTGATCGGCTTCGCAATTGCGCTGGCCTGGTTCACGCCCAGGGCACGCACTGTGCTGCCCAGGCTGCTGGGCTGGACGTCGCTGCTGGTGGCAGTGGCACGAGGCGTGCTGCTGTTCGACCTGCCCTCGGTAAGGTTTTACGCCGGGATCGCGACGATTGCCCTGGCAGGAGTGTATTTCACGACGCTGCTGCGGGCGAATCGCCGGGCGTGGGTGTCCGGGCTGGTCGTCGGGATCACGCTCGACCAACTGCTGAGGGCCAGAGACAGCTTCTTCGACCCGTCGATCAGCGCTCTGGCGGGGGTTTTCCAGGGGCAGCAGTCGGCGGGCGTTCTGGGGATCGCCGTGGAGCTGGCCCTGGTCCTGACTCTGCTGCTGGTGGGACGCCTGGCACGACGCTCCACCCGCCAGGAGCCATACGAGCCTGCCACGCTGACCGTCCTGGGTGGGTTGGCCTTCGGCGGGTTCCTCGCAATCGAGCTGATCGTGCTTGGCGCTCCGGGAGTCGTCTCCCGCTGGGCAGAAATCCCCTACACGGGGGTCGTGCCCTGGCTGTTGATCGCCACGTTCCTGCCGCTGGTGCCCGGCGTCCGGGCTATCCTGGGCCACGCCTCCTCCGTGTTCGACAACTGGCTGCGCGGGTGGGTCTGGCTTTTGCTGCTACTGCTCCTGGTGGCAGTCGGCAACCGGCTGGTCGGAGTGGGCGCGGCAGCGGGCCTGATCGCGGCGCAGTTTATCGCCATTGCCCTGTTATGGTGGATACCTGAAGACTCGCCACAGGGGGAGGTCGAGCAGGCGGGGTCTGCAATCAGCCTGGCGCTGCTGGTCTGCCTATTGCTGATTTACGCCTACAGCTTCGTGTTCGAGTATTACCGGCTGCTGCCCTGGATGCAGGGGCAGGGCGTCGTCGTCGCGCTGGTGTCCGCCGGGCTGCTCGCCTTGCCCAGGCTCTCCGGGCGCGAGCCAGACCCCTGGCTGCTGCCTCCGATCGTCCCGCAGGGCCTCTCGCTGGCTTTTATGACGCTGGTCGTGATCCTGGGCCTGTTAATCGGCGGGTATGCGCCACAGCCACAGGCCGCCGGGGCGCGCGACACGGTACGGGTGGCGACCTATAACCTCAACGGAGGCTATGACGCGGGCAATACGTTCCAGCTTGAGCTGGCCGCGCGGACGATTGAGGCCAGCCTGGCCGACATCGTTGTCTTGCAGGAGGTTGACGCGGGCCGCCCGGTCAGTTACATGGTGGACGAGCCCCTGTTCCTGGCACGCCGGTTGGGGATGTATCACGTCTTCTGGCCGACGGTCGAGCACGTCCGCGGGCTGGCCGTGCTGTCGCGCTGGCCGGTCGGCGAGCTGTCTACCGCCTATTTTGTGGGCGAGGGCGAGCAGGACGGCGCGCTGCGCGCCCGGATCGCTATCGACGGGTCGGAGCAAGCGATCACGCTGGTGGGCGCGCATCTGCCGGTTTCCGACGACGAGCAGTCGATCCAGAACCTGGCGGTGCTGCTCGACCTGATGGGAGACCGAACGCCGCTGGTGCTGGCCGGTGACCTGCAAACCACTCCGGATTCGCCATTTGTCCAGCAGATATTGGCCGAAGGGTTTGTCGATCCGGACGACCTGTTAGGGATCGAGCTGGGGTACACCGCACCGGCAATCGACCCCGCCTTTCGCTACGATTACGTGCTGGCCCGCGACATGATCCCGCTCGATGCGCGTCAGGTGGACAGCCTGGCCTCGGATCACAGGCTGGTCGTCGTCGAGGTGGGGTGGCCTTAGCCCTTCCGGGCCTGATAGGCTTCCAGGGCTGAGGACATATCCAGGAGGGGAGTTGCCAGCGCCTCTCGTGCCCTGTCGACGGCGACCTGCGCGGGATCGTAGCCCAACGCGCGGAGCAGCGCGGAGCCGTAGCGCCAGCGGTCGAGCGGCACCGGCCCGACCACGTTCAATATGCCGGTGCGCTCCGATTGGGCAAGCTCCAGCAGCGCCTCCGCCATGTTCCAGACCCAGATCGGCTGGCGAACCTCGTCGACAAACAACCCGACCGGCTCGCCCCGCTCGATTTTGTCCTGCATCCAAGTTATCTGCCGATTGCTCGAATCGAAATCGTATATCAGGCTGGTGCGCACGATCAGGCTGTGTGGATAGGCCTGGAACAGCTCTTCGTTTTGCGCTTTCACCCGGCCATATGGGGATTTCGGGGCAGGGGGGGCGTACTCGTCGTACGGGGGGATGGTGCCATCGAACACCAGGTCGGTCGACATCGCCAGCAGGCGGGCGCCGACCGTCTGTGCGGCGTCCAGGATGTTCTGGGCGGCGGCCCGGTTGGCCGCTGCCATGTCCTCGCTGCGGTCGGAGGTGGCGGTGTGGATGATGACGGTAGGCGCGGTTTCCCGGACGAGGGCGAGTGTCGCGTCCCGGTCACGCAGGTCAAGCTGGACGGGCGCGCCGCCGCCGATCTGTGGATTGCGATAATAGGTGGCTGTCGTGTCCCAGCCCTGAGCGGCCAGGGCGGATAACGGTCGCCCCAAGTCGCCGCTGCCGCCGGTGATCAGGAGTCTCATTCAAGGTCGGCGCTGGCTAACTGGTTCAGGGTTTGCCTGGCCGCGACCTGCGCGGCGGCCTGTTTGCTGGAGCCAATGCCCACCGCATACTGCTGGTTGCCGATGAACACGGCGACGGTGAACTGCTTGGCGTGATCCGGCCCGGTGCTGTCGATGGTCTTGTAGCTGGGCAGCGTCCCCAGGTGAGCCTGCGCCCATTCCTGGAGCAGGCTCTTGGGGTCTTTGTCGGACTCCTGGCGCAGAATTTCCTCAAGGGTCGCATGGAACAGCGGTTTCACGAAGGTGCCGATGGCCTGGATGCCTTGATCGAGGAACAAGGCCCCGGCATACGCCTCAAACGCGGCGCACAGGTTGTTTGGGCGCTTGCGGCCCCCGTTTTCCTCCTCGCCTTTGCCCAACAGCAGGGCCTCGTCCAGGCCGCATTGTGCGGCGTACGCGGCCAGCGTCTCCGTCCTGACGAGCGACGCGCGCAGCCGGGTCAGCCTGCCTTCGGTCGCTTCGGGGAAGCGATGGTAGAGCCATTCGCTGCAAACGAAATCCAGGATGGCGTCCCCCAGGTATTCCAGGCGCTGGTTGTCCTCGGTGCCCTGCCTGGGGTTCTCGTTGAGGTAGGAGGGATGTGTCAGCGCGCGGATTAACAGCGACTGATCCAGGAAATGGATGCCGGTTCTGCCTTGGAAGGTGGTCAGGTCTAGCATGGTTCACTGCTCAACTCTGTGCTCAGTCCTCGAAGCGTTTGAATACCAACACCGAGTTGTGTCCACCGAACCCAAAGGCGTTGCTTATCGCGATGCGGATCGGCATTTCCCTTGCTACATTCGGCACGTAGTCCAGGTCGCACACTTCATCCGGCTCGTGGTAGTTGATCGTCGGGGGGGCGACGCTGTCCCGAATGGCCTGCACGCAAAAGACCGCCTCTAAGGCCCCGGTCGCACCCATCATGTGGCCGGTCATGCTTTTGGTCGAGCTTATCGGGATGTTGTACGCCTGCTCGCCGAGCGCCAGCTTCACCGCCAGGGTCTCGGATGCGTCGTTGAGCGGGGTGCCTGTGCCATGGGCGCTGATATAGTCGATGTCCTCCGGGTTGATTTTGGCGTCCTGAAGGGCCAGGCTGATGGCGAGTGCGCTGCCCGATCCATCCTCGGTCGGGGCGGTGATGTGATAGGCGTCGGACGAGCCGCCGTAGCCGATCAACTCGGCATGAATCGTCGCCCCGCGTTCTTTGGCGTGGTCGAGGGTTTCCAGGATCAGCACACCGGCCCCTTCGCCCATCACCAGTCCATCCCGGTCACCGCTGAACGGGGACGGTGTATCGTGCGTTTTGCTGCTGTAAGCCCCAATCCGGTAGAAGCAGGAAATGCCAAAGCTGGAGACACCTGTCTCTGAGCCGCCTGCTACCATCGCGTCCGCCGCACCGGATCGTAAGATATGCAATGCCGTCCCGATGCCATCCGAACCGGAGGCACAGGCCGAAGCCACCGAGAACGATGGGCCGCGCAGGCCGTGCTCGATGCTGATCGTTCCCGACGCGCCGTTAGCCATGATGCGCGGAATGGCGAAGGGGCTGATGCGGCGAGCGCCTTCCTCCTTGTAGATCAGCACCTGCTCGATGATGGTATCCAACCCGCCGATACCGCTGCTGACGATGATCCCGACCCGCTTTGGATCAACCCCGTTCGTCAATAACCCGCTGTGTTCCAGCGCCTCATTGGCCGCGACATGAGCAAACCACTGGAATCGGTCAAGGCGGCGCGCCAGCTTGCGGTCGAGCGCCACCTCTGGGTCGAAATCCCTCACTTCCGCCGCGATCTTTACCGGGGCGTCAGACGGGTCGAAATGGACGATCGGGCCGACGCCCGACCTGCCTTCGACGATGCCTTTCCAGGTTGTTTCCGCCGTATGACCGAGCGGGCTTATCGCGCCAAACCCGGTGATGACAACACGATTCATGGCTTCATCCTTTCAGCCACCGAGTAATTTATCTACATAATCATAACTAACGGTTAGTTAATGAGTTCCGCCAAGTTTGGAGTCTTGAACCCAGAACCAGTAAGGGATAACACCACTGGCCCAGGGAAAGTGTCTGAGCGAATCAATTGACGCAGCGCAGACCATACCACGGCGCTGGTTGGCTCGACCGCGAATCCGCGGGCAGCCAGCTCTTTCAGCCCATCGACAATCGCCATTTCATCTACCGTCATAATTGCGCCGCTGCTGGCCCTGACCGATTCCAGGACGGCACGCGAGCGCACCGGCTCGCCGATCCGGATACCTTCGGCTATGGTAGGCCCGCTGCTGACCTGCCCGTCCTGCGCGTGTCCATTATGATACTGATGCCACAACGGGGCGCAAGACTGTGCCTGCACACCGACCAGCCGGGGCTGCCCGTCAATCAACCCGGCGTCGAGCAGGTCTTGAAAGCCCATCGCCAGCCCAAGCAACTGGGTGCCATTCCCCAGCGGCAGAACCACCGTTCCGGGCGCATGGTGTCCCAATTGTTCCCAAAGCTCATATGCAATGGACTTATACGCGAAGGGCGAAAATGGGTTGTAGGCGTGGCTAGCATAATACGAGTGCCCTTGCGCGTGGAGCGCTTCGGCTGCCCGCGTCGCAGCCTCTCGCGGCCCCGGCACCTCGGTGAGCCGGGCACCATACAGGGCAATCTGCGCCTTCTTCACCGGGGAGGCATATTCCGGCACGAACAGGTGCGCGCTGCTCCCGGCACGGGCGGCATAGGCGGACAGGGCCGCCCCGGCATTGCCCGACGAGTCGTCGTGGAAGGATGTGATCCCAACGGAGGTGAGGATCGAAACAAGGAGCGACGCGCCACGGTCTTTGAACGACCCGCTGGGGTTGAGCGACTCCAGCTTCAGATGCACGGCGCTTCCGTCCACCTCAATCGGAATGAGCGGCGTCCAGCCTTCACCCAGCGTCACCGGCTCGACCGTGGGCGGGATCAGCAGCGACCGGTAGCGCCACATCGAGTAGTCTGACTGGTCGACGGCGGCCAAAGAGAAGCCGGGTGCGCCCAGTATCTCAAGCGGCTCTCCACACTCGCAGCGGAATAAGGGCGTATCAAGCGGATAGGTCTCCCGGCAGGCGGGACAGCCCAACTCAAAGGCTGGCGATTCGATAGGTTTTCCGGCAGGCGGGACAAGCCAACTCAAAGACGGGCGATTCGTCAGCGGCTCCTGCCGGGGCAGAAACATCCTGCGGGGTAGGGTGGTAGCTCCCCTCAACCCATACGCTCCCGCCTGGCCCGACCTCCTTTTTCCAGATCGGCACGATCTCCTTCAGCCGGTCGATGCCGTAGTGCGCTGCGTCAAATACGCCGTCCGTGCGGTGCCCGGAGGAGCAGGCGACGGCCACGGTGATGTCCCCCACCTTCAGGTCGCCGATGCGCTGGACGATGGCTATCCCGACTGTCCTGGGATAACGCTCCCGAATCTCGTCTGCGACCTGGCGGAGCTTCTTTTCGGCCATCGGCTGGTAGGCTTCGTAATGCAAATACTCCGTCTGGATGGTGCCGTCCTTGCCTTTGGTCAGGCCGCGCACCGTGCCGACGAAGATACACACGGCCCCTGTATCGGGGATCGTGATCTTCTGGGCCAGCGCGGTTACGTCAAGCCGGTCGGAAGTGATTGCGAAGTAATCCATAGGGGTTCTAAGCAGAGCTATCCACCGCTGACAGGCGGGAATAAGGCGACCTCGTCCCCATCTGTCAGCAGGTCTTCCTGGAAGGCGTATTCGTGGTTCACGGCGACCAGGGCGCTGGCAAGCGCCGGGTCGAGGGCCGGGTAGTTTTCGGCCAGCCGCGAGAGGAGCTGCCCAACGCTGGCTTCGCCGGGGAGCACGAGATCGACGGCATCATCTCCGGCACGGTCACGCAGGGTGGCAAAGAAACGGACAGTAATCACCATGTTCTTATTCCAGAATCAAATCACCCGACTGGCCGCCCCGCTTCTCCACGAGGCGGATATTCTCGATACGCATCGTGCGGTCGACGGCCTTCGCCATGTCGTAGACCGTCAGGGCGGCGGTCGAGACGGCTGTCAGCGCCTCCATCTCGACGCCGGTCTTGCCGGTGGTGTGGGCGCGGGCCTCGATCAGCACGCAGGAACGCGCTTCGTCTAACGACAGGTCGACATGGATGGAGGAGATCGGGATGGGATGGCAGAGCGGGATCAGCTCCGGGGTGCGTTTGGCGGCCATGATCCCGGCGATTTGGGCGACCGTCAACACATCGCCCTTGCGCACCGCGCCCTCGCGGATCAGGCCGAGCGTCTCCGGCTTCATTTTGACCTCACCACGGGCGACCGCGACCCGCTCGGTGTCGGGCTTGTGGCCTACGTCGACCATGTTGACCCGGCCTTCGCTGTCCAGGTGGGTTAATTCGTTCACGGGCTGCTCGTCTCCACTCTATATCCACGCTCATTTTGGATTATAGCTTGCGTTGAGGGTGGCACACAATGACTGCATGTCTAACCTCCATATGGGATAATCCGCCAGCTATCGGACGGAGGATATTTTTTAGATGTTTCGTGATTCGCTGGCCCGCACCCGGCAGGCGTTCGTTGGCCGGATTTCGGCGCTGCTGGGGGCGACCGAATTAGACGACGAGACCTGGGAAGACCTTGAGGCGCTGCTCGTCCAGGCCGACCTGGGGATAGAGACGGCGACTGAAGTGGCCGAAGCGGTCAGGCGGCAGGTCGGCGCGGAGGGGCTGACCACCAGGGCGCAGATGCAGGGCGCGCTAAAAAAGGCCCTGATCGACATGCTGCCCGGCGAGACACCCTCCGCCCTGGACGTGCCCCGGCTGCTCTCGGTGGTGTTCATCGTCGGCGTGAACGGAACGGGAAAGACGACGACGGCGGCCAAGCTCTCCAGGCGCTTCTCAGAAGATGGGTGGCGCGTGATGCTGGCGGCGGCGGACACCTTTCGCGCGGCGGCGGTCGAGCAGTTGCAGCGCTGGGGAGAGCGGCTTGACGTGCCGGTGATCGCCGGGCAAACCGGCGGGGATGCCGGTGCCGTCGTGTACGACGGCATCACCGCCGGTCGGCTCCACACGAAATACAACCTGCTGGAAGAGCTGAAAAAGGTGTCCCGCGTGGCGGCGAAGAGCGTCCACGAAGCCCCACACGAGGTCTGGCTGGTGTTGGACGGCACGACAGGGCAGAACGCCCTGGCCCAGGCCGCGCGCTTTCAGGAGGCGGTCGGGGTGACGGGCACGATCATCAGCAAGCTGGACAGCTCCGCACATGGGGGGATGGTGTTCTCTGTGTGGCGCGCGCTTGGCGTTCCGATCCGGTATGTAGGGGTTGGGGAAAAGCCTGAGGATCTGCTGCCTTTTGAGGCGGAGAGCTTTGTCGACAGCCTGATGGGCTGATCCTGAGAAAAAACAAGAAGAGAGGTTGCTGGTCATGGAGGAATTAGTCGGCGTATTAAACGACCTGAAGGCGCGTGTCCAAGAAGCCATGGAGCGTCTTTGACTTAGCTTCAAAACGTCTCCGATTAACTGAGATCGACGAAGAGGCGGCTGCCCCTGCATTCTGGGATAACCCGCAGGCGGCTCAGCGCTTGATGCAAGAAGCCTCCCGGCTGAGGGACGAACTGGAACGCTGGGATGGCCTATCGGCGCGCATCGAGGATGCGCTGGAGCTGGCAGAACTGGGTGACGAGGGCCTCTACGACGAGCTCAACGCGGAAGTGACCGCTTTGACCGCCCTGGTCAAGCGGTTGGAGTTCACCACGCTGCTGTCCGGGGAATACGACCGGGAATCGGCGATCATCGCAATCCATGCGGGCACGGGCGGTGTGGACGCGATGGATTGGGCGGCGATGCTTGAGCGCATGTACCTGCGCTGGGCGGAGAGACGCCAGTTTTCCGTGGAGATTCTCGACCGCAGCGCCGGGGACGAGGCGGGCCTGAAGAGCGTTACCATGTTAATCGACGGGGAGTGGGCTTACGGGTATCTGCGGCCTGAGCGCGGCGTCCACCGGCTGGTGCGCCTGTCACCTTTTGATTCGTCCCACCGCCGACACACCTCCTTTGCCCTGGTCGAGGTCTGGCCTGACATCCAGGAGGACATCGAGATCGAGATCAACCCTAACGACCTGTTGATCGATACTTTCCGCTCCAGCGGGGCAGGAGGGCAGCACGTCCAGAAGAACGAGACGGCGATTCGTATCACGCACCAGCCAACCGGGATCGTGGTAAGCTGCCAGAACCAACGCTCGCTCACCCAGAACCGCGAGACGGCGATGCGGGTCTTGAAGGCGCGCCTGTTTGAGCTGGAGCGGGAGAAACAGGAGGCCGAGCGGGCCGAATTGAAGGGCGAGTACGTCGACGCCAACTTTGGCAACCAGATTCGCTCCTACGTGCTCCATCCCTACCAGATGGTGAAAGACCATCGCACCGACTACGAATCGGCCAACACGACCGCCGTTCTGGACGGACAGCTGGATGGGTTCATGGAAGCATACCTGCGGCAGGGTGGGTGATCGGGCCGGGAATCCAATAGAAATACGATAGAAAGCGGCCTGCACGTGGTCTCAATCTCACCAAAATATTGACTCCGGGTATGCAGGATGCTATACTATGAGTTCACGTGTAACAGGCAACGTCACGAGGGACTTGGCGAATTTCATTAACATCAATTCGTTGGAGCGCTGGAGGGGATACCCTCGAGGCGCTATTTGTGCTGTCAGGGTATAGTTTGCTCGGTAGCAATTGCTCAGGAGGGTGATCTTCAGTGGTGCATAACCGTATCCAGGAAACCGGATTGGAAGCAAAGGATTTTAGGGCACTACGTATTAGCCTGGCGTCGCCAGAGCAGATCAAGTCTTGGTCGTATGGTGAGGTAACTAAACCTGAGACTATCAATTATCGCCGTCTCCGCCCGGAAAAAGACGGGCTGTTTTGTGAGGCCATATTCGGCCCCACCAGGGACTGGCAGTGTTATTGTGGGAAGTATAAGAACGTACGGTACAAGGGTTTAACCTGCGATAAGTGCGGGGTCGAGATCACCAGGGCTTCGGTGCGCCGGGAGCGGATGGGACATATTGAGCTGGCCGCCCCGGTCGCGCACGTATGGTATACGCGGCGCGCCCCCAGCTACATGGGGCTGCTCCTGGACGTCTCGCGCCGCAACCTCGACCGGGTGCTGTACTTCGCCCAGTACGT
>JARRJX010000219.1:0-8949 GCA_037388645.1 Chloroflexota bacterium | reverse complement strand
GGCTCTAAAGCGCCTTGATGAGGATCTTGAAGCGGAGATCGCAACTGCTCGCGAGACCGTTGACCAGCAGATACAGGCAATCGAAGAGGCGCGCGACGACGCGCTCTCTGAGATTCAAGAACAGATCGACAACGTCGATGCCGGGTTGGACGAGGAAGTGTCTTCCCGGACCGACGAGATCATGCAGGCAGCCAGCCGCATGCAGCGCCAGCTTGAGGCGAAGACGGGTGTGACCATCCGCAAGGCGATGGTTTTCGAGCCGTCGGAGACGGTCATCGTCGACGTGGGCGAGACGGTCGGCAACGAGCACATTACGCTCGTGCAGGAAGCCGCCAGCAAACTGCTGAGCGATCTGGAAGCAGAACTGGAGGATCGCCGCCAGGCGCAGATCGCGTCGTCTGATGTCAGCCCGGAGGCCGTGACCTCGGAGGCAGCGGAGCGCGTCCTGCATTCCGAAGAGGATTTGCAGGATCACATCGACGAGCTTCAGCAGCGCTATGTCGAACAGCGCAAGGAAATCGAGGACTTGCAGCACATGCAGTTCCTGGGTGAGGCGCGCTATCGTGAGCTTCGCCAACGATACGGCCAGATTTTCAAGGCCGACATGGGGGCAGGGGCCTACCTTGAGATACTGAAGAGCATGGACCTCGAAAAGCTGGCTAAAGAGCTGTGGACGGAAGTCCGGACCAGCCGATCCAAGCAGCGAAAGAAGAAGGCGACCAAGCGCCTCCAGGTCGTCGAAGCGCTGCTGAGCAGCGACAATCGCCCGGAGTGGATGATCCTGACCGTGCTGCCGGTGATCCCGCCTGACTTGAGGCCGATGGTTCAACTGGATGGCGGACGTTTTGCCACCTCTGACCTGAACGACCTCTACCGGCGAGTCATCAACCGCAACAACCGCCTGAAGCGACTGCTTGAGCTGGGCGCACCCGACGTGATCGTGCGGAACGAGAAGCGCATGCTGCAAGAGGCGGTTGACAGCTTAATCGATAACAGCCAGCGGGGTAGGGCGCTCAGCCGCCGCGGTCGCCGCGAGCTGAAGTCGCTGAGCGACATGCTGAAAGGTAAGAAGGGGCGCTTCCGCCGCAACCTGTTGGGTAAGCGTGTGGACTATTCGGGCCGCTCGGTCATCGTGATCGGGCCGAAGCTCAAGCTTTACCAGTTTGTGATCAGCAGGCTGGTCAAATACAACTACGCGTCTAACGTCAAAAGCGCCAAGCGGATCATCGAGCGCGAAAAACCGGAGGTGTGGGAGGTTCTGGAGGAAGTCATCAAGGAGCGCCCGGTGTTGCTAAACCGCGCTCCCACGCTGCACCGGCTCGGCATCCAGGCTTTCGAGCCGATCCTGGTCGAGGGCAAGGCCATCCAGATTCACCCGCTGGTGTGTACGGCGTTCAACGCCGACTTCGACGGCGACCAGATGGCCGTCCACGTGCCACTCTCGGAGAAGGCGGTGACCGAGGCGCGCGAGCTGATGCTCAGCACACGCAACCTGTTGAAGCCCGCCGACGGCGCACCGGTGGTCGGCCCCAGCAAAGACATGGTGCTTGGTATTTTCTACCTGACCATGACCAAGCCGGGCGAGGAGCCTGAGAGCCTTGACCCGGAGAAGGTGCGTGCCTCCTACGACTTGAACGAAGTGGAAATGGCTTACGCGCTGGGACAGATTCAAATTCATACACCGATACGGGTGCTCAACATCTATGAGGATGGCCCGGCGCTTGAGACACCGCTGGTCACGACGGTTGGACGCTGCATTTTCAACCGCATCCTGCCCGACAAGGCCCGCTGGGTAAACGAGACCCTCAACAAGAAGGGGGTCAGCGAGCTGGTCGGACGAATTTATACGCGGTTCGGGCCAGAGATCACCACCGACGTCGTCGACTCGATCAAAAACCTTGGGTTCAGGTATGCCACGGTATCCGGGGCGACGATCGCGATCAGCGACCTGACCGTCCCTGCGGAACGGGACGGGATCATTGCCGAGGCGACCGAGCTGGTCAACGATACCGAGCGCGAATACCGCCGTGGACTTCTCACCGAAGACGAGCGGTATCAGCGGACAATCGATGAGTGGAACCGGGCCAAGTCCAACGTGGCGCAGGCGGTGGCCGAGTCACTCGACCCGTACAGCAGCATTTACATCATCGCCAAGTCAGGCTCGACGAAGGGTGGCATGGGCCCAATCACTCAGTTGGCCGGTATGCGCGGGCTGATGGCAGACCCGTCGGGGCGTATCATCGACCTGCCAATTCGCAGCAACTTCCGCGAGGGGTTGAGCGCGCTGGAGTACTTCATCAGCACGCACGGTGCGCGAAAGGGTCTGGCCGACACCGCGCTGCGTACTGCCGACGCCGGGTACCTCACCCGCCGCCTGGTCGACGTAGCCCAGGACATGATCATCAACGAGCACGACTGTGGCACCGAGGCCGGAATCTGGATCAAGAAGTCCCAGAAGGTGGCCGATCAGCGGCTTCCTGAGCGCATCATCGGGCGAATCGCAGCCGGGCCGGTCATCGACCCGGAGACGGGCGAGGTGATCGTCGACCGAAACGAAATGATCGACGAGGCCGTGTCCGACCGGATCATGGCAGCGGGGATCGAAGACGTGTACGTGCGATCCGCGATGACCTGCAACCGGGTGAACGGCCTGTGTGCGCTCTGCTATGGGCGCGACCTGGGACGCGGCGAGCTGGTCAGCATCGGCTCCGCCGTCGGGATTGTCGCTGCTCAATCGATCGGCGAGCCTGGCACGCAGCTAACGCTGCGGACGTTCCACACCGGCGGTACGGCTGAGGAGCGCGGTGACATCACGCACGGTCTTCCGCGTGTGGAAGAGCTGTTCGAGGCCCGCCGGAAGCCGAAAGGCGAGGCGGTCATCACCGACATCGACGGTGCCGTCGAAATCTACCAGCGCGAAGATATTCGCTACGTGAACGTCGCCGACAGCGAGGTGCTATCGGAATCCTACGACGTCAAGGGTTGGGAAATCCTGATCGACGACGGGCAGGATGTCAAGCAGGGAGACGAGCTTGCCCGGCAGGGTGAGGAAGTCTTCTTCGCCGAGCATACCGGGCGCGTCGCGGTTGAGGGCGATACGCTCACGCTGTTCTACGAGCGCCGTGAGGAGCGCGAGTATGAGATTCCCAGCGCCGCGCGGCTGGTCGAAGTGGACGGGCCTGATGGCAAACACCGCCTGATGAACGGCGACCGCGTCAAGGCTGGCGATCAGCTCACCGAGGGGGCGAAGAACCCCCACCGAATCTTGCGCATCCTGGGCCTGGATGCCACGCGCGATTACCTGTTGGGTGAAGTGCAGATGGTGTATCGCACCCAGGGTGTGAACATCAACGACAAGCACTTCGAGGTGATCATCCGCAGGATGCTATCCAGGGTGCAAGTCACCCGGAGCGGCGACACGACGCTGCTGCCGGGCGAGATCGTCGACCGGCTGGTGCTCCGCGAGATCAACGAGCGGACGCTGGCCGAGGGCGGCACCCCGGCGAGCAGTCAGAATATCCTGCTAGGGGTGACCAAGGCCGCTTTGAACACCGACAGCTTCCTGTCTGCCTCGTCGTTCCAGCACACGATCAGAGTACTGGCCGGTGCGGCGATTGAAGGGAAGGAAGACCCGCTGGTTGGCTTGAAGGAGAACGTGATCATCGGCAAGCTGATACCTGCCGGTACCGGGTTCTTCCACTACCAAGAGCGCCGGGCCGAGCTGACAGATGAAGAAATCGAAAACACGGAATTTCAGCTGAACCTGGACACTCCCGAAGAGGAGAACCTTGACCTGGTCGTGTGACCTGTTGGCTTGAGTAGGATAGAAAAGACCGGCCTCAGTTCTGTATAGGGGCCGGTCTTTTTTGCTGCCAGGCGAATGGCCTGGGAACTGTGCGCTTCCAGATAGCGCGCCGTATCTCAATCGTTGATGCGGGGGGTATCCCGCAGCACGTCGTAGGCAAGGCGAGGGCGATCGATCTGCGCCAGGATGCTGTAAGCGCCCTGGTTCGGGTCGTAGCCGTCCAGCGTGGCGACGTTGAGATTCCACAGGAACATCGGGCCCATGAAGTCCCACTGTTGACCGATCAGGAACGCGTCCCGATCATATTCGGCCTGCTGGACGGCTCCCAGGTAGCCGATAAAAGGCTGCTCCTCCGGCACGGGCAGATCCAACCCTTCCATCGTGCCCCAGCCGAACTCGGTCGCCCACAACTGCCGGTCTGAGTCGCCGTATTCTTCCTGTATGGCCCGGTAGTCCTCGAGCAGCAGCGAATCTGAGGCGGGTTGGCCCATCCGTAGGGGTGAATGCCGATCGCGTCGGCATAGTTAGCCACGCCCGCGTCATACATCTGGCGCAGGTAGACCCGGTCATCCACCGAGTTCACGCCATCCGACACGCCGGTTGGAGCCAGCCCGGCGCTGATCACCAGTATCCGCGCATCTTCCTTCTTGACGGTTTCATATGCCCCCTGTAGGAGGTTGACATATTCGCCACCGGAGAGCGTGCCCCCCGTCCATTCGCGTCCGAGGTTCGGCTCGTTCCAGACCTCGATGGCCGCCAGCTTGAATCGATAGCGCTGGATCAGGAACCGCAGGAAATTATAGTACGTGTTGTAATCCGTTGGTGGGCCGTCGAGGTCGGTGGTGGATCGCGCCCAATCCGGCGCTTTGACCACGCTCAGCAAGATTTTGCGGTTCCGGTTGTAGGCGCTGTCCATGAACTGGTCGAGCTTGTCCAGCTCAACCGAATAATGCCCCTGCATGTATTCAGTCAAGGCCCAGTCGACCTGCACCTTCACCCAGCGAAATTCCAGATCGTAGGCCGTCATATCCAGCAAATCCTGAAGCTGGTTGTTCGGCACGGAGTAATGGAGCTGGATGCCTGCTTTGGCTTCGAGGATTGCCCCGGAAGGGACGTCTTCCACCTGTCCAGGAACGGGGGTGGGCGCGTCGGGCTGGCTCTGCGTGGGCACTGGAGTAGGCTGCTCGGCAACCGCAGGCATTGCCTGCATATCGGCGGTGTAGATTTGCTGCCCTAGCCCTTGGGCCGGGCTGGGGAGGCCATTCAGGATCAGGAGACTGCTCAGCAGGTTGCTGCTCTGGAAGGCTGCCTGGATGATGGACTGCTCGCCGCTGACCTGGTAAGTAGACAGGCTCGTCTCCAGGTGGCCGCCTGCGTCGTCGGGGATGAAGAGCTGCTGCCCTTCGCTGATCTGCGAGGGGTTGATCACACCGTTAGCGCGCCAGAGCGCCTCGGCGGTAATCCCATACTGCGCTGCGATGGATGTCCCCGTGTCGCCAGGCTGCACGTCGTACAGCTCGAACTGGGGGTCAGGCGCTGCGTGAACCACGCTGCCGCCTGGATATGTGAAGAGTAGAAATGTCACTACGCCGATTCGTTTGAATAAACCTGCCAGCTTCCTCATCCCGGATACCAATATCCACGTCCCTTGTTGATAGACTATATACGACCGTCTGTCCGCCGGTTTGCTGTATCACCGCTAACCTAAGACTTCCGGTGAGCACAAACACTGATTCTAGCGGCTTCCCGACTGCCGTCAAGCGGGCTGGTGGCCGGTCAATCGGGATTTTTCAAACTGGGGTTAGAACAAATGAGCCTATTGTGGTAGACTACAGCATAGTCTAAACTCATCCCCTCATTAATCCATGGCCTGATATTCCTCAGGCAGCATCAGAGGATTACAAGATATGGAAGTAGGAACAGTTCAACAAGTCGATATCGATAGGGAGATGCGTGCCGCATACCTGGATTATGCGATGAGCGTCATCGTCAGCCGCGCCCTGCCTGACGCGCGCGACGGCCTCAAGCCGGTGCATAGACGCATACTCTACGCGATGTATGACATGGGATTGCGCCCAGACAGCCCCTATCGCAAAAGCGCCCGTATCGTCGGCGAGGTGCTCGGCAAATACCACCCCCATGGCGACGCCGCCGTGTACGAGACCATGGTTCGTCTGGCGCAGGATTTCGCGATGCGCTATCCGCTCGTGGACGGGCAGGGCAACTTCGGCTCCATCGACGGGGACTCCGCGGCTGCGATGCGTTATACCGAAGCGCGTATGCATAACATCGGCAGCGACCTGCTGCTGGACATCAACAAAGATACGGTTGACTTTGCAGAGAATTTTGACGGCAGTCTGCAAGAGCCATCCGTGCTGCCTTCCAACATCCCGAACCTGCTTGTGAACGGCTCGTCCGGGATAGCGGTTGGCATGAGCACCAGCATCCCGCCGCACAACCTGGGCGAGGTTTGTGACGCCCTGGTCTTTATGCTCCAGAACTGGACTCAGCTGGATGACGTGGGCCTGCCTGAACTGATGCAGTTTATCAAGGGGCCGGATTTCCCCACCGGCGGGCTGGTCTTTCGGTATTCTCGCAGCGACGAGTCGGACAGCCTCGTCCAGGCATATGCGACCGGGCGGGGGAAGATCAGCGTCCAGGCGAAGGCGCACGTCGAGCAGCTGAGCCGCAACCGGAGCCGGATCGTCATTACCGAGCTGCCCTACCAGATCAATAAAACCAGCCTGATCGAGCGCATCGCCGATCTTTCACGAGACGAGCGAATCGAGGGGCTGACCGACCTGCGCGACGAGAGCGATCGCCAGGGCCTTCGTATAGTGATCGACCTGACTCGCACAGTCGATCCTTATGAGCTCTTAGACCAGCTCTATAAGCTGACCCCGATGCGCTCCACGTTCAGCATCATCATGCTGGCGCTCGTCGACGACGAGCCCCGGTTGCTTACCCTGAAGCAGGCGCTGCGCGTGTATCTGGAGCATCGGTTCGAGGTGGTTCGACGGCGTAGCGAGTTCGAGCTGGTCCGCGCCAGGGAGCGGGCGCACATCCTTGAGGGATTGTTGATTGCGCTGGACAACCTGGACGAGGTGATCGAGCTGATCCGCCGCTCGCGCACGGTGGAGACGGCGCACAATAACCTGAAGAAGAGGTTCAAGCTGAGCGATCTCCAGGCGCAGGCGATTCTAAACATGCCGCTGCGGCGGCTGGCTGCGCTTGAGCGCAAGAAGATCGAAGATGGGTACAAGGAACTGCAGCGGATGATCCGGTTCCTGGAGGAATTGCTGTCCAGCCCGCAGAAGATGCGCGACCTGATCATCGAGGAGCTGACCGCGGTAAAGGAGCAGTACGCCGATCAACGACGCACTTTGATCGTCGAAGGGGTGGCGGGAAGCTCTGTCAAGATGGCCGAGCTGCTGCCTGATGAGGCGACCTGGGTGGTGCTCACCGAGAACGGGCTGCTCTCACGTACATTTGACGACCAGCCGCCCAAAGTCACCACCGCGGTCAAGGACCCGCCGCGGATCATGTTGTCGGCTGAGGCAAGCGAAATTCTGTACCTGTTCACGGCGGATGGCATGGCCGCCACCGTCCCCGTGCACCAACTGCCCCAGACGCATGATTTCGCGCAGGGTACCCCATTCCAGAGCATCACGCCGCTGACCAATGGTCAGGAGGTCGTGGCTGCGCTCACCCGCTTACCCGGCCTCGACGATGGGTATCTTTTCCTTGGGTCTGAGATGGGCATGGTTAAGCGTGCCGCCGTCGAAGACCTGCCCGGCCTGACGGCTCATCCCTTCCAGGTGATCGGGTTGAACGACGATGCGCTTGGCTGGGCTGCATGGACGACCGGTGCCGAGCGGATCGTGCTCGTCACGGCGGGGGGACAGGCGATCTGTTTTGAGGAAGATGACGTGCGGCCAATGGGCCTGCCTGCGGCTGGTGTCAAGGGGGTCAAACTGGCCGGGTCAGACGACCGGGTGGTCGCCATGCACATTGGCGAGCCGCGTGACAAAGCCAGCCTGTGGGTGATCACCGACAGCGGGTATGCGAAGGCAAGCGCCCTGGCCGATTACCCGATCCAGGGGCGCTATGGACAGGGCGTGATCACGATCAAAATGCCTGATAAGCGCTCGAGGATCGCCGCGGCGGCGGTCGGGGTTAAAGACGATCCTTTGATTGTGGTGACCAGCAAGGGGAAGCCAAAGTACATGCGATTCAGCCTGGCCCCTCACGGCGGTCGCAACACGAAGGGGGAATCCATTATCGCCCTGGGCGATGGCGAATACGTGGTTCGGGTGGTCGCTCCGTTCGCCAGGACGAAGCCGGTCATCCCGCTCGAAGAAACCGAGTAAGAAGACAGGGAGGCTGGTGGAGAAAAAGCCATCAGCCTCTTTTTACGTCTGCCAGGGCGCTGTCGTAACGCCCAATCATGTTCGCCCAATCGTAACGCGCCGCGACTTCGTGTAGTGATTCACCGTCGACCGCTTCCACGTTGTGGCAGGCCCAAAGAAGACGTTCAACTAAACCCCGATCGTCCTGGTAAAGGCACATCTCATGGAACTCTGCGGGAATCAGAGAGGGGTAGTTCAGCCGGTTGGGCAGGAAAGGCAGGCATCCACAGTACATCGCCTCGCAAGTGCTCGCCCCAAAGAAATCCTGAATCGCACAGCTCACCTGTACGTCGGCCAGCCACAGCAGCCTGGCATACGTGTCCGGACTCTTGACGTAGCCAAAGTGGCGAACGTGTGAGGCAAGCCTGGCTTTCGCCTCGACGAATTCCTCCGGTTGTTGGCGGAAGCTCTCCCCCAGCACGATAATCTCAAACGGCACATTCTGCGCCTGTAACGCATAGAGGGCCTTAAAGAACGTTGAGGGGCGTTTGTCATACTCCCAGCGGTGGTTCCATAGGATGCGGAGCGGGCCAGGCTCGCGGGTGTCTGGCCGATAGGTGTCAAATCGCTTCAGGCTCAGCCCCAGCGGTAGAACCCGGCTCTTTGCCCGTATCTGATCGACGGTGTGCAGCTCGTTGTGATCGGGGAAATGCTTGAGCAGCCGGGGAAGCTCATCCAGAAACGCGCTCCGGTGAAATGCCGAGTTGAAGAACACACGCTCTGCCGCCAGGGCGC
>JARRJX010000218.1:0-8401 GCA_037388645.1 Chloroflexota bacterium | reverse complement strand
CCCTTAAAAGGGCGTTTTTTATTGGTATGCATTTAAATCAAAAAGAAATATTAAATCAAATAAAGAAAGTAACAGAGGATCTAGGTTATCTCTTTATTGAAAAGGAATCCCAGTTGGAGGTGGGTAACTGTGATAAAGTCACCGCCCGCCCGCCGGGGCGCAGGGTGCGCGCCATCTCCGCCAGCGCGGCGCGGTCGTCCTGGACGTGCTCGATCACCTCGTTGGAGAGGATCAGGTCAAAGCTATCGGTGGGATAAGGCAGCGCCTCGGCAGCGGCGACGTGGCTGTTGGGGACGCGCTGGCGCGTCTCGCGGATGCGCTCGACCTCGATGTCGAAGCCGAAGACGTGCGGAGTATCCTCCAGCAGGCGCACGGCGTACATCCCTAAGCCCACGCCCGCCTCCAGGACGACCGCATCCTGCGTGCGCCCCCAGCGCCGGATCATCGCCAGGCGGCGCTCCTGCCCGGCCCGCCAGACGTAGCTGGGCGCGCCGCGCTCGGCCAGCTTGCCGTCGTGATCGGTCATCCGACCTCGGCCAGCGGTGTGCCAGGCGGCCCTCGCCGCGCGCGCGGACCTGTTCGGTGAGGATCGCCTCCTGCATGAACAGGTCGTGGGTCACCTGGTGGCGGATCGCCACCCGGATGTGGTCGTACTTGGGGGAGCGAAGCTGGATGATGGCGAGCTTGTGCATCAGGTCGGAGGGAAAGTCGAGGCCAACAACCGTGTTGTGGTTCAGCTCAGGCAGCAGCTCGAAGAAGGCGGCGGACTTGGCGTTCTCGTTCATCTGCGTCTTCCAGCGGCGCGCCACGGGAGCCAGCAGGCCCGCCCCCCAGATCACCGGGAAGCGCTCGACGAGCTGGCCCGCGATCCGCTTGGCGATGTTCTTGGTGGTGGGGTTTTCCGGGCTGTAGCGCGGCTGGGTGCGGCGCAGCAGGCCGACCGTCTCCTCGACATCCTGCGCCAGGTCGGGGGCGACGTTGAGCCGGGACAGGGCGGCCAGCACCTGCCCGTAGAGCCAGCCCAGCGCGGCGCGCGGCGGCGAGTCATACCGGTAAATCCAGGCGATACCATCCGCCTCGGAGGCGAAGGGAGCCAGGCTCCCACCGGTCGTGATCGCCAGCAGGCAAGTCCCCCGCTCGATGGCGCGCCGGGTGGCGGAGAGCGTCTCTTCGGTATCGCCGGAGTGGCTGAGGGCAATCACCAGCGTATCGGGGCCGGAGGCAAAGGCGGGCAGGTCGTAATCACGGTTGACGAAGACCGGCACCCGGCTGCTGTCGTCGACCAGGCAGGCGGCCAATTCGCCGCCAATCGACGAAGCGCCCATCCCGCTGATCACCACCTGCCGCACCTGACCGAAGTCGGCGGGCAGGTCAAGCGAGTGGCCGTGCGCCCAGCTATCCGCCAGTTGATCGGGCAGCGCTTCGATATGCCGGAGCATGTCGGCGGAGTCCACCCGCTTGAGGAGTTCCAGGTCGTCCAGGTTCATCTCACGCTCCTCTGAAAGTAGCCCATCAGCATTTCAGCCTGCCAGCCTGGCAATAACAGCAGGTATAGGCTCAAGTGTGGTTCTTTAAAAGCAGCGGCGGGAATTGTACCACACCTGGGGCAGCCGAACAGGCTTTTGTCGGACGCGACTGGGGGGAGAATCCGCCTGGCCGTCGCGCCGGTCACTCACTGCTCCCGTCAATGATCCCGCGAGATATATTAACCAAAAACAAACCAACCGAAAAATAACAAACAGTATTCTTACCCCAAGGGTGGTATCATTGATCCATTCCAGAACCGGGCAACCATTGAAGGAGAGACTCCATGCCCCCATCCTCCCCTGCCCCACACTTCGACACGTCCGCCATCCGGCGTAAATTCCCGGCCCTGCGCCAGAAGGTGAACGGCGTCCAGCCGGTGTATTTCGACAACCCCGGCGGCACCCAGGTGCCCGCCAGCGTGATCGGGGCGATGCGCCGGAGCATGATCGAGGCCAACTCGAACCACGGCGGCGCGTTCCACACCAGCGAGCTGCTCGACCAGATCATCCGGGCGGCGCGGGACGCGATGGCCGACATGCTCAACGCCCCCTCCCCCGACCAGATCGTCTTTGGCCCGAACATGACCACCCTCACCCTGGGGATCAGCCGGGCGATTGGCGCGACGCTCTCCCCCGGCGACGAGGTGGTCGTCACCCGGATGGACCACGACGCGAACATCTCACCCTGGCTGCTGATGGCCCGCGACCACGACCTGACCGTGCGCTGGGCCGACTTCGATGTGGAGACCGGGCGGCTCGACCTGGCCGGGCTGGAATCGTTGGTGGGCGAGCGCACCAGGGTGGTGGCGTGCACGTACGCCTCGAACGCGCTGGGCACGATCAACGACGTGCGGCAGGTGGTCGAGATCGCCCACGGCACGGGAGCGCTGTCTTACATCGACGCGGTGCAGTACGCGCCCCACGGGCCGATCGACGTACAGGCGCTCGACGCCGACTTCCTGGTGTGCTCGTCGTACAAATTCTTCGGCCCGCACCTGGGGATTCTCTACGGCAAAGCCGAGCACCTGGAAAGCCTGCCCGCCTACAAAGTACGCCCCGCGCCCAACTCGGCCCCGGATCGCTGGGAAACGGGCACGCAGAACCACGAGGGATTGGCGGGGCTGACCGCCGCCGTCGACTACCTGGCCTGGATCGGCGAGCAGTTCGGCGGGGCGTTTGGTGGGGAGACGGCGGCCTTCGAGGGCAGGCGGGGCACGCTCAAGCGGTCGGCCCTGGCAATCGCCGCCTACGAAAGGACGCTGAGCGCGCGCCTGCTCGCCGGGCTGGAGGCGATCAACGGCGTGCACATCGCGGGGATCACCGACCCCGACCACCTGGGCGAGCGCGTCCCGACCTTCATCTTCACCGTCGAGGGCAAAGCGCCGCTCAAGGTGGCGGAGGAGATGGGCAGGCGGGGCATCTACCTGTGGGACGGCAACTATTATGCGCTGGCCGTGATGGAGCGCTTAGGCACAGAGGGGAAGGGCGGCATGGTGCGGGTCGGGCCGGTGCACTACAACACCCGGCGCGAGGTCGACCGCTTCTTGAATGCGCTGGAGGATATTGCGGGGTAGTGTTTACTCAACCGAGACGAAGTTGACCGTCATCAGGTTGTGGTCGCAGCTTGGGATGGCCTGGGCAACCACCACGTCGCTGAGGGGCGTGCCGCTTGAATCGACAAGCTGGAGGCGGTAGGTGACCTCGCTCAGCTCCGCCGCCGCCTCGAACTGGTAGTCGCCCCCCTCATCCGTCTGGGCCGCATCCTGCCAGGAGCCGCCGGTGATCGCCTGCAGGCGGACGGTCAGCCCCGACAGGGAAGCCCCACCGGGGCCGGTGACGGCCCCCTGGATGATGGTCACATTGCAGGAGGGAGCCGCTCCATAGCTGATCGCGTTGTTTTCCAGCTCGAAGCGCAGGCCGGTGGCTCCTGTGCCGCTCGTGGGTGCGGGAGGGGTGGGGTTTTCGGTGGGCAGCACCCGGCGGCATCCCACCGCCGCGCCGGACAGTACCTGTAATTGCAGAAATTGTCTACGTCGGAATCCACTATCACTCATGCTTCACAGTATACCCCCTCCCCCCGGACGCTGCATGACACCCTGGTCATAGCACGCCCCAGAACCGGCTCTGCAACGAGATTGTAAGGTGAGCGAAGGCGGACGGGCTGATACAATTAACGAAGGAGAGAGGGCAGTCAGATGACGAGAACCGCGTACGTGACCCATCAAGATTACCGGCTCCACACCCTGGACGGGCACCCTGAGCACGCCGGGCGGATCGAGGCGATCTGGGCGCTGCTGGAGGAGAAGGCGGTCCTGGGCGAGCTGCTCCACGTCGACCCGGCTCCCGCCAGCGTCGAGCAGTTAAGCCGGGTGCACACGGCGCGCTACATCGACCTAATCGAGCGGGCCGCCCAGGAAGGGGGCGGGATGCTCGACGCGGATACGTACCTGCTGCCCGTCTCCTACGACGTCGCCTGCCTGTCGGCGGGCGGCGCGCTGGCCGCCGTCGACGCGGTGCTGGGCGGGCAGGCCGACAACGCGCTGGCGGTGGTGCGCCCGCCGGGCCACCACGCCACACCCAACCGGGGGATGGGGTTCTGCCTGTTCAACAACATCGCCCTTGCGGCCCGGCACGCCCAGGCGGCGTATGAGGAGGTCGAGCGGGTGCTGATCGTCGACTACGACGTGCACCACGGCAACGGCACCCAGGACGCCTTTTACCAGGACAAGAGCGTGCTGTACGTCTCGACCCACCAATACCCTTATTATCCGGGCAGCGGCGCGCTGGGCGACATCGGCAGCGGGCCGGGGCGGGGCGCGACGATCAACATGCCGCTTCGGGCCGGGACGGGCAACGAGGGGTTCGAGCTGCTCTACGAGCGCGTGCTGTGGCCCGCCGCCCGCCGCTTCCGGCCCGACCTGATCCTGGTCTCCGCCGGGTTCGACGCCCACTGGGCCGACCCGCTCGCCATGCTCCAGCTCGACCTGCGCGGGTACGCCCACCTGACCCGCGAGCTGATCGGGATGGCCGGTGAGTTGTGCGCGGGGCGGGCGATCTTCGTGCTGGAAGGCGGGTATGACCTGGAGGTGCTGTCTCACGGGGTGCTGAACGTCGTCTACGCCCTGCTTGGGCAGGACATTGTAACTGATCCGTTAGGTGAGGTAGGGATGCCCGGCCAGCCGACCGACGACCTGGTGGCGGCACTGCTCGACCTGCACCAGCTGGGCTGAACTCAGCAGGAGGCCAGGCAGGCACCCCACTTGCGGTTTAAAATGAACCATAGCATAATTCTAAAAATCGATTTCTAACCTTTGATCATGATGAGTTTACACACGTTTCAGGGAACCCCCTGATGGCCGCCGCCACATCCTGCTGACCTACCCCCAACACATCGCGACCTCCCGGCTGCTGGCGCGCGCCCTGGGGATGCAGGAAAACTACCAGGACGCTCTCGACCTGTTCCAGCGTGTCCTCAGCTCCGACCCGAACGACTTCATCGCACACATCGGGATGAGCGACTGCTACCGAGAGAGCGACGCGATCGTCCCGGCGATCTGGCACCTGGAGCGCGCCTTCGAACAGGCCCCCAACAACGCCGAGCTGCAGGACGAGATCAAGAAGCTCTACGCCATGCGGGGGACCAAAGCCCCGCGTCGGGTTGGCCTGACCGGCGGCGCGCTGGCGCGCCTTTACGCAAAAGGCAAGCTCTATCCGCAGGCGATCTCCGAGCAGGAAAAGGCGATCAAGCACGACCCGGAGCGGCTCGACCTGCAAACGCTGCTGGCCGAGGTGCTCTGGGAGAGCCGCCAGGAGGTCAAGGCCGGGCGGGCGGCAGCCGAGGTGCTCAAGCGCCTGCCCTTCAGCCTGGGAGCAAACCGCATCCTGACCCAGCTCTGGCTGAAGGCGGGCAAGCCCAACGAGGCGCGCCCCTTCCTGGAGCGCGTCAGGGAGCTTGACCCCTACCTGGGCTACGAGCTGGAGCATAACGGGGAGCGCGTCCCCGACCAACTGTTCAAGATGGTCATGTTAGATTTCACCCCGGAGCGGCACGCCGCGGAAGCGGCAGGAGCCGACTGGGTTTTGCAGCTCGGCGACGCGGTAGAAAATAGCAAGGGCGTGACTGGGCCGCTCAAGCCGCTCGATTCGGTGACCGACGTCTTTGCCGGCGACCAGGACGCTCAGCCCGTCGACCTCGACGCGCCCGATTGGCTCCGGGCGGTGATGGCCGCCGAGGACGAGCCATCCGAGCCTGCCGGGCCGGAGCCAACGCCTACCCCACCGCCCGTTTCCCCGCTAGGCCCGTCCGGGCTGGCCGACCCCGAAGACGAGGCACTGCCTCCCTGGCTGCGGGCCAGGCTGGCCGAAGAAACCGGGCCGCTGCCCGATGAAGAAGAAAAACCACCCGCCTGGCTGCAAGATGCGCTTGGCGAGACGCCGAGGGGCCTGACTACCGCTCGCTTTAACGAGCCTCCTGAGGAGACAGCGCCGGTCGAGCCATCCGCGCCCGACTGGCTGAGTGACGTTTTGCAAGAGGAAACGCCCCCCTTAGTCCGGGAGGCATCCGGCCAGGCCGCCGAAGGCAAGGGGGCAGGCGAAGCCCCCGGCTGGCTTGACGAGGTGCTTGCCGCCGATACATCAGAGAAGGGGAAGACCACCGATATCCTCACCGACGGCGAAGCCACCGGAGATGACACAGGCGAACTGCTTGACTGGCGGGACGAGGCCAACGTGGCTGAGCCAGTGCCCATGTCACCTGGAGCGCTCAACCCGACCGTCAGTCTGGAAGGGATGAGTGATTTTCCCGAATGGGACGATTCCCCCGCAGAGAACAGCCAGGCGGAACCGGATGTTGTGGACAGGCCGGACTTGGTGTCTGGTGATGCGCCTGCAGAAGAACCTTTGACAGCCGGGCAGGAGGATGCATTACCGGCACTACAGGAGGATAGACAAGTGGCCCCACTTTTTGACGAACCAACCGACGACGATACCCCGGATTGGCTGACCGACGGCGATCTGGATAGTGACGAGGCGCTGAGCTGGCTGGAAGAGATCGCTTCCAAGTATGACCCTGATTTCCAGAAGACAACCGGCGAAGCAGAAGAAGCCGAGCCGGAACCGGTCGAGGCCGAAGCGGACGAAGGCCTTGATTGGCTGAAAGAAGAGCCTGCCAGCGAAGCAGCCGAGCCTGCCTCGCCGCCCAAGCTGGAGGGCGTGGAGACGCCTGACTGGCTGAAGACCGAAGAAGAGCCTGTCCTGTCGGCCAAGGCCGAGGAAGAAGAGGCGGAAGAGGCCGAGGAGCTGCCTGACTGGCTGCTCGGCGGCGACACTGCCCCGGCGGCCAAGGCCGAGCCGGTGGCCGAGGACGAAGAGGTGGAAGAAGCCGAGGAGCTGCCCGATTGGCTGCTCGGCGGCGACGTGCCCGCCCCGGCGGCCAAGGCCGAGCCAGCAGCCGAAGAGGAAGAGGAAGAAGAAGCCCTGCCCGACTGGCTGCGGATGGAGGGAGCGCCTTCTGCGGAGGCCGCACCGACACCGGAGCCTGCCGCCGCGTCAGAGGAGCTTCCGTCCTGGCTGACCGGCGAGCCTGCTGCCGCGGCGGCCAGCCACGAGGAGCTGGATTGGCTGCGCAAGCCGCTTGAGGCCGACGAAGAGGAAGAAGAAGGCATCGCCGAGGAAGAGCTTCCGGCCTGGCTCCAGGTGGACGCCGAGGAAGCGAAACCGGCGGCTGAGCCTGCTGCCGAGGCCAAAGAGCCAGCCGAGGCGTTAAGCTGGCTGGACGAGCAGGTCGCCGAGCAGGGAGTCAGCCCGGAGGCGGTGGTGTCGGAGAGCCTGACGCCAGACAAGCAGGAACTGCCGCCCTCACCGCTGCCTCCGCTCGACGCCGAGGCCGAGCCGGTGGAAGCCGACGCCCTACCCGATTGGCTCAAGGTGGACGAGGAGGCCAAGGCCGAGATCGCCAAGGCGCTCGACGAGCCTGAAGCCGAGCCGGAGATAGCCGCGATCCCCGAACAAAAGGTTGAGCGGGAAGAGCTGGCCTGGCTGGAACAGGCCCTGCAATCCGAAGACCTGACCGCCGCCGAAGACGACGAACTTGAGGCGATCCTCAGCGCCGACACGACCCCACCGCTGGCCGAGGTTGAAGCCAGCGCCGATACGGCTGAGGTCGAGGAGCTGCCCGACTGGCTGCGGGAAGAGCCAGCCGCCAAAGTCGAGGCCGAGGTGCTGGAAGAGGAAGAGCTGCCCGCCTGGCTGACCGGCGAAGAACCGGCTGCCAAACCGGCGGTCGCCGAACAGGCGGTGCCCGAACAGGCGGCGGACGAGATGCCCGCCTGGCTGCGCGAGGAGCCTGAGGCGCGCGAGGCGGAGGAGCTTCCCTCCTGGCTGCAAGCCCCGGCTGAATCCGCGGACGCCGGGCTGGACGACTTCTTAAAGGCGGTCGAGCCTGCCCAACCGGCTGAGGGGCCTAAAGCCGCCCCGACGCCCCCATTGGAGATGGAGCCTGTCCCTGAGCTTGCTGCGGAGCCTGAGCCGGAGCCTGAGCCAGTTGCCGAAGCCGCGCCGGAGCCTGTCGCAGAGGCCAAGCCTGAGCCAGAACCTGAGCCGGTGTTCGAGCCGATGACCAAGCCGACCACCCTGCTGCCGGAGGAGCCGGTCGCTGCCGCGCCGGTACCGGCGGGTGAGGCCGGGGAACGGCTCGGCCAGGCCCGCGAGCATCTGGCCGAGGGCGACGTGGCCGGGGCGCTGGTCGTCTACGATTCACTGGTGGACGACGGCGCGCACCTTGCGGAGACGGTCGCCGACCTGGAGGACCTGATCGAGAAGAAATCGGTTGGCCCGGAGGTCTTCCGGGTGCTGGGCGACGCCCTGCGTGCGCAGGA
>JARRJX010000217.1:0-4692 GCA_037388645.1 Chloroflexota bacterium | reverse complement strand
CCATCGACAGGTTGAAATGCGTTCCCCTGACCCTCGCCCGGTTGCGCTGCTGGATTCTGGTGTGGGCGGCCTCTCCATTCTGCGGGAGGTGCGCTGCCAGCTTCCCAATGAGGACGTGCTCTACTTCGCCGACCAGGCCCACGTCCCCTACGGCCCGCGTGAGGCGGACGAGATCAGGCGCTTCGCCCGTGGGATCACCCGCTTCTTCCTGGCACGGGAGGCGAAGGTGATCGTCGTGGCCTGCAACGCCGCCTCGGCGGCCAGCCTCTACCACCTGCGCGAAACGTTTGAAGTCCCCTTCGTCGGCATGGAGCCTGCCGTCAAGCCCGCCGCCGCCCGGACAAACAGCGGTGTGATCGGCGTGATCACCACCGAGGCGACCTTTCAAGGAGAGCTGTTTGCCAGCGTCGTGGAACGCTTCGCGGAGGGTCTCACGGTCGTCACCCAGGTCTGCCCGGACTTTGTGACCCTGGTCGAGGACGGCCAGCTCGATACCCCGGCGGTGCGCCGGGCGGCCCAGGCGTATTTAGGGCCGCTGGTCGAGGCCAACGTCGACCAGTTGGTGCTGGGCTGCACCCATTTCCCCTTTTTGATGCCGGTCTTTGCCGACGTGGTAGGACCATCGGTGGAGATCGTCGACCCCGGCCCGGCGGTTGCCCGGCAGGTCGGGCGGGTCATCGCGGAGTCACGCCATTCCCCGGATCATCAGGGAGAAGTGAGCTACTTCACCAGCGGAGACCCTGACCGCTTCCACCGGCTGGCCGCCCGGTTAGTTGGCGAGCCGCTCGGTCGCGATCAGGTACAAGGGGTGAGTTGGCAGGGGGAAGATATCGTTCTGCGGGGTTAATACAGAGCAGGAATCAGGATTCCTGCTCTTTCTCATCGCGGAGCTTGATCAACTCGTCGGGCCGCTTGCGGGCAATGGTCTCCAGCTTGGCGGCCTCCGCCTCCTCTTTGAGCCGGACCATCCGGGCGCGGGCTTCCATCGCCGGTGGGCGGATCGCCAGCACCACGTGGAAGGCGCTGCCCGGCATCTTTTCCTCGTCGTACCCTTCACTCTCCACCCATATCCTGCCGCCGTGCCCCTCGATGATGCCCTTGGCGATCGCCAGTCCCAGCCCCGGCCCGGCACCCTTGAACTTGGTGGCACCGGATGAGTGGTACTTCACCTCGCCCACCCGGAAGAACTTGTCGAAGATCAGCTCCTGGTCTTCCTCGTCGATGCCGATCCCGGAGTCGCGCACGGTCACCTGGAGGCTGACCGGGTTGCCGTCTTCGTCCTTCTCATAGATTTGGCCCGACACGTTGATCTTGCCCCCGTCGGGCGTGAACTTGATCGCGTTCGAGATCAGGTTGTTGAACGCCTGCACCAGCCGCTGCAAATCGCCGTAGAGAGGCGGCAGGTTGCGCAGCCCGCGCGCGACGAGCGTCTGATCCCGCTGGTGGATCGCGTCGGCGAACGGCTCGATAGCCATCTTGAGCACCGCCGACAGGCTGATCTCAAGGAAATTCAGGTCGAGGCTTTGCACGTCGATCTGCGACACGTCCAGCAGGGAGGTGATGACCTCGGTCATGCGCTGGCTGGCCCCGCTCAAGAACTTGGTGATCTCGGAGGTCTGTTTCGGGTCGAGCATCTTGCGCTCAGACATCTCGCCCAGCAGGTCAGAATACCCCTGAATCTGGGCCAGCGGCGTGCGCAGCTCGTGCGAGGCGATCAGCAGGAAATCGCTCTTCACCGAGTCGAGTCGCTGGAGGCGGTTGTTCGTGTTCGCCAGGTCTTCGTTCAGCGCGCTGATCTCCTGGTTGAGCGTGCGCAGGTTGCTCACCAGGCGGGCGTTGTTCAGCGCCACGACCGTCTGCTGGGCCAGGGCGGCCAGCAGCTCGATCTCCGAGGGGCGGAACGGCTCGTCGTTCCGCTTGGGGCCTATGGCCAGCATACCGACCAGGGTCTCCTCACCAACGATCGGCGCGTAGATGTCCATTTCCAGCGACTTGAAATAGTGAAGCTCGGCTTCCGGCGTCTCGGCAAAATCCGGCTGAAATTCGAGGTCGTATTGGAGGATGGGCTGCTGATCGGAGATGAAGGCCTTGTAAACCGGGCTTTCGTGGGAGATAAACGGCAGCCCGGCGAATTCGAGCGGCGACCCGCCGACTACTTCCAGCGCCACCCGCTCCTCATATTGGGTGGCGACCAGCAGCCGCCCGCGGCGGGTGCCAAGCTGCTCGTGGATCGTCTGGATGGCTACCTCGGCCAGCTCTGGCAGCTCGATTACCCCGCTGATCCGTCGGCTGTAGAGCCGCGCCGCTTCCGCCGGCTCGGTCATTCCCCTCATGAGCAGGCTCCGCATCAGCCAGGACACCAGCCGGTTGATCGGCTGGAGGAGAATGGCGATCAGCAGGGCAGCCACCAGCCCCAAAGCCCAGGGCTGGATGTTGAAAGGCGGGGGAAGCTGAAGGTAGAGGACGAGCAGAACTCCTCCCAGGATCAGCGCGGCGCTGACCATCGTCCAGATCGAGCGGGACACCACCCAGCGCATGATGTCCTGAAGCACCGGAACGCGGTGCACGCTGATCGCGTAGATCGCCCCGCTTGCCCCCAGCAGCCGGATCACATAGCCGAAGTAGTTCCAGGGTGGGTTCAGCCAGACTGACAGCACATCCCCCACGACCAGAAGCGGCAGCACCACGCCCCAAAACAGGATGCGGTTGGCCCGCAGCGGGAGCGGCTCGCTTAAGAAGGTCTGCCAGGTGAACACAAACATCATGGTGGAGAGGATCAGCCAGCCAAGCCCGAACAACTGCGCGCCCAGCGTGGCCTGCTCGCCGATCTTCAACAGCGACCACACCTCGCTGCGCAGCATCGGGGGAACGCGCAAGAACTCGGTGGTCAGCGTGGCGGCCAGCCAGGCAACCGAGAGGAGCGCCCAGGCGGTGATCAAGGGGCGCTCCCACCTCAGGTGGCTCAGCGTCAGGAATCCAACCAGGCTGGTGCTGATGATCAGCCCGATCGTGACGACGAGCTGGCCGGTGAAAGGCGGGGGAAAGACGATCATCCCGCTCAGGACGAGCGCATGGGCAGCCATCAAGAGGACTGAGTAGAAGTAGAAGGCGATCAGCCAGGTATCAACCACCCCACGCTTGGATCGGGCAAGAGCCAGCCCTAATAGCGCCGCGTATCCAGCCGCAGCCATGCTTGGTACGATCATGGTTCTGTCAGTTCCGTGTCATTGTCAGGCGAATCAGGCTCCTGTGAATCACTCTCCCTGCCATCGTATGACGCTCTTTCCCTGCCGTCAAGGGGCAAAGGCTCGCCAAAGCTCGCGATCTCGGCGTCCATCGCCTCTTCACGCTCGCGGCGGCGGTCGTCGTCGAACAGGGCGATCGAGGCGATCGTATCGCCCTCGGCCATCTTCATCAATTGCACGCCCTGCGTGTTGCGCCCGATCTGGGAGATGGTGTCCACCTCGGTGCGTAAGGCCATGCCCGCCACCGTGATCAGAGTCAGCAGGTCGCCCAGCTCGACGGTTCGCGCGGCGATCACTGGGCCGGTTTTCTCGTTCCGGGCCAGTGTGCGCACGCCCTGCCCGTAGCGCGCCTGCGCCGAGTATTCTTCCAGGGGAGTCCGCTTGCCGTAGCCCCGCTCGGTCACCACCAGCAGGTCGGCGTCGGGGTCGTCGATCACGTCCATCCCGGCGACCTCGTCGCCCGGCTGGAGCCGGATCGCGTTCACACCGGCGGCACTGCGCCCCATCGTGCGCACCTCCTCCTCGTGGAACCGGATCGACATGCCGTCCCGCGTCACCAGGATCAGGTCCTGGTGGCCCGCCGTGAGCTTCACCCAGCCCAGCTTATCGCCTTCCTCCAGGGTGATCGCGATCAGGCCGCTGGGCCGCACCGCCGCGAAAGCCGACACCTCCACCCGCTTGATGCGCCCGCCCCTGGTGACCATCGTGCAGGTCGCCAGCCCCTCGAAGGTCGGCACGGCGACCGCCGCCGTGATCTGCTCGTCCGGCTCCAGGGCCAGCACGCCGTGCAGCGGGTAGCCTTTCGCCACGCGCCCGCTGTCCGGGATTTCGTACGCCTTTTCCTGGTACACCTTGCCCCGGTCGGAGAAGAACAGGATGCTGTCCAGCGACCCCGCGCCAAACAAGTGCGCGACGTCGTCCTCGGCCCGGCGGGTGATGCTGGTCACCCCTTTGCCGCCCCGGTTCTGCGTGCGGTACTCGCTGGCCGACACCCGCTTGATGTAGCCCTTCTTGGTGATAATCACCAGCACATCTTCGTCCCGGATCAAGTCCTCGTCGGCCAGGCTCTCGATCCCATCCGGGATGATGTACGTCCGGCGGGGGTCGGTGTATTTCTCCGCCAGCCCGTTCAGGTCGTCCCGGATCAGCTCAAGCACCCGCTTGGGGTGCGCCAGCAGGTATTCCAGCTCCTCGATCAGCTCCAGCAGCGCCTGGTACTCTTCCTCGATCTTCTGGCGCTCAAGCGCGGCCAGCCGCCGAAGCTGCATGTCCAGGATGGCCTGGGCCTGCACGTCAGTCAGGGCAAACTCGCTCATCAGCCGCTGGTGGGCGGCCTCGGCGTCCGGGCTACTCCGGATGACGGCGATGATCGCGTCCAGGTTGGCGATGGCAATCAGCAGCCCTTCCAGGATGTGCGCCCGCCGCCGGGCCTTCTCCAGCTCAAACA
>JARRJX010000216.1:0-4693 GCA_037388645.1 Chloroflexota bacterium | reverse complement strand
AAACGGGGAAAGCCAAACAGGGGATAGAGCATTGCAGCAAGGCACTCGATCTGATCCGGCGGGTGGTTGATCGTTCGGGCGAGGGTGACGCCCTGGTGAATCTTGCAATCGCCTATTCCAAAGGCGGGCAACAGGATGCCGCACAAGAAACTCTCCAGCTCGCCTATGAAGTTTACGCCGAGATCGGGGCCATGCATCTCGTTGAGAAAGTTGACCAGCTACGCCAGGGATTTACCAGCCAATCGTAGGAGTGTAATGCCGCGATGAGCACCACCCACATCAAGAATCTCCAGATCGTCACGCTGGACGAGGCAGGTACGATCCATCACGACGCCGATCTCGTGATCCGTGACGGGCGGATCGCCCACGTCGGGGCCGCGCCGGATAATCTACAGGCGGACGAGGTGATCGACGGGAGCGGGCGAGTCGCCATGCCGGGGCTGGTCAACAGTCACTGCCACAGCCCGATGACCTTCGAGCGCGGCTGGGCGGAGGATTTGCCCTTCGACCGCTGGCTGAACGAGAAAATATGGGTGGCGGAGAGCGCGCTGACGCCCGACGACGTGTACTGGGGAGCGGCGCTGGCCGCCTGCGAGATGATCCGCTCCGGGACGGTGGCCTTCAACGATCACTACTTTTACATGGACCGCGTGGCAGAGGTCGCCCGGCAGAGCGGGATGAAGGCGGCGCTGACCTGGTGCGTGTTCGGGATCGGGGCGGAGGCCGAGGTCGGGCCGGGGCTGGCGGGCACGGTCGAGTGGATCAAAGAGACGCACGAGACGAGCGAGGGGCGGCTGCGGACGTTCCTCGGCCCGCACTCCCCTTACGTCTGCCCGCCAGAATTCCTGGCGCAGATCGTCGAGATCGCCCACCAGATCGGGCAGGGCATCCACCTGCACCTGGCGGAGAGCGCCGAGCAGGTTGAGCAGTCGCTTGAGCGGCACGGGCTGCGCCCGGTGGCCTATGTGGACAGTCTGGGTGTGTTCGACACGCCGGGGGGCTGCGTGGCCGCCCACTGCTTGAGCATCGACGAGGCGGACACCGCGCTGCTGGCGGAAAAAGGCGTGCACGTCCCCCACTGCCCGATCACCTACATGAAGCTGGCGATGCCTTTCCCCCCGCTCGCTGACCGGCTGGCGGCGGGGGTGAAGGTCGGCCTGGGGACGGACGGCCCCGGCTCGAACGCCGACATGGACATGTTCGCCACGATCCGGCAGACCGCTCTGATCGACAAATACCAGGGACTCGACCCCGCGCTGATCCCCGGCGACAGCGCGCTGCGCATGGCGACCCAAAACGGCGCGCGGGCGCTGGGCTTCGAGGAGAGCGGCGTGATCGCCCCCGGCGCGCCCGCCGACCTGATCCTGGTGAACCTGGACGCCCCACACATGCATCCGCTGCACAGCCTGGTGGCGAACCTGGTGCACTCGGCCAAGGGGGGCGACGTGACCGACGTGATGGTCGATGGGCGCTGGCTGATGCGCGACCGCGCGCTGCTGACGCTCGACGAGGAGCGGATCCTCTACGAGGCGGAGCGCCACGCCCAGGACATGGTGGGGCGGGGGATGCGCCAGATGCGCACATATAAGGGGTAAGCTGATCAGGCTCGCCGTTCAAATTCGTGGCTCAACGCACGGCAATTCGCTACACTACCGGGAGAGCCATTCACCATCAGGAGAAGAAGACATGCGCGTTGCGGTAGCCTGTGACCACGGCGGATTCCCGCTTAAAGAGACGGTGTTGGAGGCGGTGCGCGCCGCCGGGCACGAGCCGCTCGACCTGGGCACGTTCAGCGAGGAGCGCGTCGACTATCCCGACTACGCCCGCAAGATCGGCGACGCCCTGGGCAGTGGAGAGGCGGAGCGCGGGGTGTTGATCTGCGGCTCCGGGGTGGGCGCGTGCGTGGCGGCCAACAAGATCAAGGGCATCTACGCCGGGATATGCCACGATACCTACTCGGCCCACCAGGGCGTCGAGCACGACGACATGAACGTATTGTGCCTGGGCGGGCGCATCGTCGGGCCGGAGCTGACGAAAGAGCTTGTCGCGGCCTTCCTGGGGGCGAAATTTATCGGCGAGGGGCGCTATCTGAGGCGGGTGGAGCAGGTGCGCCAGATCGAGGCGGAGCAGTCCGGGGAGTAACGACCCCCGCCGCGCCCCTACGCAACGAAGTAGACCAGCGTCACGCCGTCGCCGCCCTCGTTCAGCGGCGCGGTCTTGAACTCGCGTACCAGCGAGTTGTTCCGCAGCTCGCGCCGGATCGCCTCGCGCAGGATGCCCGCCCCCTTACCGTGCACGATGCGCACCCAGGGCAGTCCGGACAGGTACGCCTGGTCGAGATAGTCGTCCAGGCGGGGCAGCGCCTCGTCCAGCGTCAAACCGCGCAGGTGCAGCTCCACGCCGGGGCTTGCCGGGCGGGAGAAACGGACCCCCGACTCGGCGGCCTCTTCGCGCTCCGCCGGGCCGCCCTCGCCGCGCAACTCCAGCTGGTCAGCATCCACCCGCACGCGCAGCGCGCCCACCTGCACCTCGACGTTCGAGCCGCTGGTCAGCTCGGTGATCTGGCCTTCGCTGCTCAGGCTGGGGATGTACACCCGGTCGCCCACCCGCAGCGCGCGCCGGGGCGAGGCTTCCGGCTTCTCGACGACCGGCGGCGGCGCGACGACCGCCTCGACCGGCGTGGCGATCAGCTCCTCCAGCGTGTCGGCCTCTTCCTCGATAGCCTTCAGCTCGTCGAGCGGCGTTTCCTCCCCCTCTGCCTGGGGCTGGCCCCGGCGCAAACCGGGCGGCGCGACCATCCGGCGCACCCGGCGGCGCGCCTCGCCCACCTCCCCGCGCACCGTATCCAGCTCGGCACGGGCCTGCTCGCGGGCTTCCTCGATGATCGCCCGGCGCTCCTCCTCGATGTTCTCCAACCGCGCCTGAAGCTCGGCTCGCAGCGCGCGCGCCTCGCCCTCCGCCTCGTTCAGCCGGGCCTGGGTCTGGCGAATCTCCTGGCGGCTGCGGTGGATCTCGTCCAGCAGGTCGTCAGCGTCCTGATCGGACTGGCCCACGTCCGCCCGCGCCGCCTCGATGATCGGCTCTGGCAGCCCCAGGCGGCTGGCGATTGCCAGCGCGTTCGAGCGCCCCGGCAGCCCGACGATCAGGTGGTAGGTCGGGGAGAGGGTCTCCACGTCAAACTCGACGCTTGCGTTGCGCACGCCCGGCGTGCTGTGGGCGTAGAGCTTCAGGTTCGGGTAGTGGGTGGCGACGAAGGTCGTCACCCCGCGCCCCAGCAGTTCGTCGAGGATCGCCCGCGCCAGCGCCGCGCCCTCCGCCGGGTCGGTGCCGGAGCCTAACTCGTCCAACAGCACCAGCGAGCGCGAGTCGGCGTGCTCCAGGATGCCGATGATCTGCCGGAGGTGGGCGGAGAAGGTGCTCAGCGACTGCTCGATACTCTGCTCGTCGCCGATGTCGGCATACACCGCCTCGAAGACGGTGAGCGCCGAGCCGTCCGCGACCGGGATGTGCAGCCCGCACTGGGCCATCAGCACCAGCAGGCCGACCGTCTTGAGCGACACGGTCTTTCCGCCGGTGTTTGGCCCGGTGATCACCAGCACGTAGGTGTCGTCGTCTAATTCCACGTCGATTGGGACGACCGTGCGCGGGTCGAGCAGGGGGTGGCGCGCCCCATACAGCCGGATGGTGGCCCCAGGGGTGCGTTCAGGGTCGAAGTCGAGCAGCAGGGGGGCAGTCGCGCCCAGCGCGTTCGCGTAGCGCGCCCTGGCGAAGGCCGCATCCAGCTCGGCCAGCGCCTCGACCGTCCAGGTCAGCGAGTCGGCAGAAGCGGCCACCTGGGCGGTCAGCTCGGCCAGGATGCGCCGGATCTCCTCCTGCTCGGCCAGCTCAAGCTCGCGGATCTCGTTGTTGATCTCGACGGTGGCGAGTGGCTCGATGAACAGGGTCGCGCCCGACGACGACTGGTCGTGGACGATGCCCTGGATGCGCCCTTTGTGCTCCGACTTGACCGGGATCACGTAGCGCCCACCGCGCATCGTGATCAGCGCCTCTTGCAGGTAAGGGGCAAAGGCGCTGTTATTGACGATCGCGCGCAGGCGATCCTCAAGGCGACCGTGGGCGATCTGTAAGTCGCGCCGAATCTGCGCCAGGGCGGCGCTGGCGGAGTCGAGCACCTCGCCGTCGTCGCTCAACACCCGACCGATCCGGGCGACGAGCTGCGGGTTGTCGTCGATCCCGTAGGCGATCTCCTCCAACAGCGGGAACGGAGTCTCCGAATCGACGATTGCCCGCCGCAGGTCGCGCCCGGCCAGCAGGGTGATCTTGATCGCCAGCAGGTTCTCCGGCTGAAGCACCAGGCCGCGGACGGCGTCCTGGACGTAGGGGCGGATGTCGCGCGAGCCGCCCACGGTCACGTTGGCGCGCCCGTCGAGCAGGTCGCGCGCTTCGCTCGTCTGCTGCTGGCGGTGTTCTACTTCCTCCCGGTCGCCGCTTGGCTCCAGGGCGCGCAGCAGCGCCTCGCTGGCCGAGAAGGCCGCGTACGAGGCAAGCTGTCCGATGATCTTATCCAGCTCAAGCGTGGTGCAGGTTTTTTGATTCATCGCCTGTCAGTCAGCGTTATACGCTGGAAGGCCAATTGCTTCCAGGCCAGCGCATCACCGGCGCGCTGGCCGGTCCAGGTCCTCAAAGGGGACGG
>JARRJX010000215.1:0-4703 GCA_037388645.1 Chloroflexota bacterium | reverse complement strand
TTAGCGATGGCGGCACGTCGCTGGTTACAGGAATTCACTTGCCTATGGGAGTAAGTCCCAAATGGGAAGGGTATCAGTGGCGGCATTTGCTGGTGGGTATTGTGACGTACGCATGTCAACTGACTATGAGCGGCTACTTCTTATGGCTGACACATCATACTGGTACCATCGCCAGGAGCTGATATTAGGGGAGGTCTATTCATCTTGAGCGATTCACTTGCACAGGGCAGCGCCATGCCGTCCAAGGGGATTTCATAATGACCGCTTCCCGCTCCCGCTGGTTCCGGCTGGCGATGTTCGCCTCGCTCTATTTCGTGCAGGGGGCGGCGCTGGCCTATTTCCGCAACTTCCACAAACCCTACTTGAGCCGGTTCGGGATCGACCCCGACGTGATCGGCCTGCTTTCCAGCATCCTGCTCGTGCCTGCCCAGGCCTTCCTGATTCTGGCCGTGGCGAACGTGGCGGTCGTCCCCGTCTTGTGGTGGCTGTTCAAGATCGCCCCGCAGGTCGCCGCCCGCCCCGCCGAGGAGGAAGCGTTGGCTCCCATCATCGCGCGCTGAGCCGGTGGGGAGATCGCACGATTTGGGCTTAATCGGGAGTAGAAAATGAGCTTCGGTTTTGGTCTGGGGCGCAAGCCTGATAGGACAGACGTTACCGCGGTCGTGATCACCATCCTGTTGTTTGCGGCGATAGTCGGCATGTATCTGGCGATCCAGAATGGCATGGCCCGTGGTTACCGGGCAGTCTACGGGGATGCCACGCCAGACCCGGCTGCCGTCGCAGAATCGGTCGGGACCTCCCTCTACGACGGCGGCGATGGGCGCACGACAACCCGCGTGCAGTTGCTGCTGGCCGCCACCGGCGACTCACCGGAGTGGGGGCTGATCGCCAGCCCGGATGAAGCGGTCAACTACCTGTACTACACGCGCTCAAAACGGCGCATCACCGTGAGCGTGACGGCGCGTGGGCGCATCAGCCCGGCGTTGGCGATCATCGGGCCTGATGGGCGTGTCCTGGCCCGCGATGATAACGGTGATGGGGACGCCAAAGCCGAGCTTGAAGCCGATCTGCCAGCCGAGGGCCACTACACGATCCGGGTGAGCGCCAACGCGGTCGACCCGGACGCTCGCTCGCTGAACTATTCGCTTGAGCTTGCCACGCCGGGCTACTACAGCCCGTGGGAATGGGATAAGCTGCTTGACATCGTGCCTGTTCTGGTCGCCGTCTTAGCCGCCGTCCTGATTCTGCTCGGTAAGCTCTTCGGCTTCTCGGTGAAACGGCCTGTCGAAAGCATGCGCTGGTTCTTAGGCCAGCAGGCCGGTCTGCGCGACCCGCCGTCGTTTCCCTATCCGGCGCAGACCGCGCTCGTTCAGCCTCCCCCGCCGGTAGATATTTCTGAGTACAAAATCGATCTTGATGAGATGTCCGTCGATCCTATCCACATCCTGGATTGGGGACACGATGAAGAAGATGAGACTGATGACGAGGTCTGAGCCTGCGCAGAGGCGCAGACAGGGACGGTTGCTTAGACTGGCCTATCCGGCCCGATGAGGAACAACATCATGGACGACACTCTCTCTCCCATCGACATCCTACAAAGGCTGATCCGCTTCGATACCACCAACCCGCCCGGCAACGAGGCCGAATGCATCAACTACCTGAAGGGCCTGCTCGACGAGGCGGGCATCCCCACCGCCCTCTACGCCCTCGACGAGGCGCGCCCCAACCTGGTCGCCCGGCTGGCGGGGCGTGGAGAGTCATCCCCTCTGCTGCTTTATGGGCACGTCGACGTGGTGACCACCGCCAACCAGAGCTGGGATCATCCGCCCTTCTCTGGCGAGATCGCTGGTGGCTTCGTCTGGGGGCGGGGCACGCTGGACATGAAGGGCGGCATCGCGATGATAGCCGCCGCGCTGTTACGCGCCCGGCGTGAGGGTTTCGTGCCCCTCGGCGACGTGATCCTGGCCTGTGTCGCCGACGAGGAGGTGAACGGCGTATACGGGGCGAAGTTCCTTGTCGAGCAGCACCCTGAGTTGTTCGAGGGCGTGCGCTACGCCATCGGCGAGGGCGGCGGCATCTCGGTCTGGGTGGGCGGGCGCAAGTTCTACACGATCATGGTCGCCGAGAAGCAGGTCTGCAATTTGAGGCTGACCCTGCACGGCCCGGCGGGCCACGCCTCCGCGCCGCTGCGCGGTGGGGCGATGGCGAAGTTAGCCAACGTCCTCTATATCCTGGATCGCAGGCGGCTGCCGGTGCACGTCACCCCGGTCGCGCGGGAGATGGTCGCCACCCTCGCCCAGGGCCTGCCCTTCCCCCAGGGCCTCGCGCTGCGCCAGCTTCTCAACCCGGTTCTTACCGACCTGGTTCTGGACGCGATGGGCGAGAGGGGCACGCTGCTCAACCCGCTGCTGCACCACACCGCCACTCCCACCATCGTGCGGGGCGGGGACAAGATCAACGTGCTGCCCAGCCAGGTCACCCTGGAGCTTGACGGCAGGCTGCTGCCCTGTTACACGCCGGACGACCTGCTGCGCGAGGTCAGGGGGCTGTTGGGCGAGGGGATCGAGCTGGAAGTCACCGAGCACGACCCTGGCCCCGGCGAATTGGACATGGGGCTGTACGACACCTTGGCGGGAATCCTGCGCGAGGCCGACCCGGAGGGTATCCCGCTGCCCTATCTGCTGAGCGGCGTCACCGATGCCCGCTTTTTCGCCCGGCTGGGGATCCACACCTACGGGTTCCTGCCGATGGATCTGCCGGGCGAGCTGATCGGCACGATCCACAGCGCGAACGAGCGCATCCCGGTGGAGGCGGTCGAGTTCGGGACGAGCGCGCTCTACGAGGCGCTCCGGCGCTGCGGCGCTCCGTAGCTGCCAAACCCATGTTTCCCCGCCGATTGAGCGCCGCCCGAAGTGGGAGCCTGGGCCATTGGTTGACGCTCCGCCGGGGCCGCGCTACCATACCCCCTGACGTGAGATCGTGATTTGAGCTCGGCCAGGCGTTCGCCGACCTGGCCGTTTGGCTCTACGGGGGTGGCATGAACCTACCTGGAGACCCATTCAACCCGCAGCGGCCTACCGAGCGGCTGCGCCTGCTGGCGGAGGAGTTGTTCCACCGCTACCTGACCCCACTTTCCATCGGTGTGGCGGTGATCGGCGTCGTGGCCGTGCTCGCCGGGCCGGTGCGCGGGCTGCTCACCGGTGGGCGCGGCGGCCCATCCGGGGGCGGGGGGCGCACGATCGGTGAGGAGTTGGCCGACCTGACCGGCGGTGGTGGCGGCACCCTGATCGACGTCGCCGCGGTCAACCGTAACCTGGTGCCCTACACCATCATCCCCGACCGCCCGCGCGACGATGTCGAGATTTACACCGTCAAGACCGGCGACACCCTGTTCGGCATCGCCAACCAGTTCGGCATCACGCCGGAAGTCCTGTTCTGGGCGAACTCCGAATCGCTGGGCGATAACCTGCACTACCTGACGCCGGGGATGGACCTCTACATCCTGCCCGTCGAGGGGGTGTATCACTTCTCCGACGGCGAGCTGACCGTCCAGCAGATCGCCACCCGCTACGATGCGAACGTGGAGGACGTGCTCAGCTCGCCCTACAACGAGCTGGACGAATACGGCCCGAACGACGTGCCACCCTGGGGCATGCACATCGTCGTGCCCGGCGGGCAGCGTGAGATCGTCGACTGGCCTCCGGCGATTGTCTCGGTGGTCGACGAGGCGACCGGGACGGTCGTGCAGGGCTTCATGCCCGGCATGGGCGGCTCGTGCCCGTCCGGCATCGTCGGCAGTGGCGGATCGGGTGTGTGGGCGCGCCCGGTGGGCAGCTACACCATCACCACTCCCTTCACCACCGGCCACTCCGGGATCGACCTGGCCGCGCCGCTGGGCACGCCGGTCACCGCCTCCGATTCGGGCGTCGTGATTTTCTCCGGCTGGAACGATTACGGGTATGGCATCCTGGTGGTGCTCGACCACGGTAACGGCTGGACGACCTACTACGCCCACCTCAGCTCGACCGCCGTGGGCTGCGGCCAGTACGTCTCGCGCGGCGGGCTGGTCGGCCAGATGGGCTCGACCGGGCGCAGCAGCGGCCCGCACGTTCACTTCGAGATGCGCTGGAACCACACCCCGGACAACCCGGCGTCGTATATTGGGTTCTAATTAACCATCCCGCCCGAAAAACAACAGGACGCGGCCACGCCGACCGCGTCCTGTTCGATTCTCTAAGCCGCGCCCTCAAATCACGCCCAGCTCCTTCCCCACCTTCTCAAAGGCGCTCAACCCCTTCTCCAGGTCCTCGTCGGTATGGGCGGCGGTGTTCATCACTCGGATGCGCGCCTTGCCTTTCGGCACGGTTGGGTAGCCGATTGCCATCGCAAACACGCCCTCTTCTAGCAGGCGGTGGCTGAAGGTCTGCGCCAGGGGCGCTTCGCCCAGCATCACCGGCACGATCGGCGTCTGGCTGAAGCCGGTGTCGAAGCCCATCTCTCTCAACCGGGCTTTGAGCGTCTCGGCGTTCTTCCATAAGCGGTCGACCAGCGCCGTGCTGCTCTCCAGCAGGTCGACCGCCGCTAGGCAGGCCGCCACGTCGGGCACGGTCATCGCCGAGGAGAACAGGAAGGGACGCCCGCGCTGGCGCAGCCAGTCGACGATCACGCCCTTTCCGGCGGCCACCCCGCCCACCACGCCAAAT
>JARRJX010000214.1:0-8109 GCA_037388645.1 Chloroflexota bacterium | reverse complement strand
CGCCGATCTGTACATGGCTCAGTTTGGGCAGCAGCGCGGTGAGGTTGCCCCGACGATCCGTGCCCCGGAGAAGCGCAAGGATCTCTGGCGAGAACGAGGAGTCATGCCGCGTGGTGTGGATCGCGAGATCGTCGAGTCTTTGCATCGCACCCACATCGGCGACGACCAGGACCCGGAGCACATTCTCCAACACGCGGTGCGTACCGCGATATCTGACGGTTGGGGTGGCAGTCTGATCGCCACCGACGTGTCGGATATCCTGTTCGGGACGCCCGCCCCGATCCTGGGGCAGGCCAACCTGGGCGTGCTGAAGGAAGACATGGTGAACGTGGTCGTGCACGGGCACGAGCCGACGCTCAGCGAGATGATCGTCGCCGCCTCGCAAGACCCGGAGATCATCGAATACGCCAAGGCTGCCGGTGCCAAGGGGGTCAACCTCTCCGGCATCTGCTGCACGGCGAATGAAATCCTGATGCGCCAGGGCATCCCGGCGGCAGGCAACTTCCTGCACCAGGAATTGGCGATCCTGACCGGCTCGGTCGAGGCGATGGTGGTCGACGTGCAGTGCATCATGCAGGCGTTGGTCGGGCTGGCCCAGAACTTCCACACCGAGATCATTACCACCTCGCCCAAGGTCAAGATCAAGGGTGCGACTCACATCGAGTTTGATGAGCACCGCGCGCTGACGATCGCCAAAGAGATCCTCAGGCATGCGATTGACAACTTTAAGAACCGGGGCGAGACTCAGATCCCCCAGGATCGGGAAGACCTGATCCCCGGCTTCTCACACGAATACATCAACTACATGTTGGGCGGCTCCTACCGCGCCTCCTTCCGCCCGCTGAACGACGCGATCATGTCCGGGCGCATCCGGGGCGTGGCGGCCATCGTCGGCTGCAACAACCCGCGCAGCAAGCAGGACTTCCTGCACGTCTACATCACCGAGGAACTGCTCAAGCAGGACGTGCTGATCGTCGAGACCGGCTGCGGAGCAATTGCCAGCGCCAAGCTGGGCCTGCTGCTCGGTGAGGCCGGGCTGGATAAAGTCGGCCCCGGCCTGCGCGAGATTTGTGAGACGGTTGGCATCCCGCCGGTGCTGCACATGGGCTCCTGCGTGGACAACAGCCGCATCCTGACCGTGCTCACCCAGGTAGTCGAAGAAGGCGGGCTGGGCGATGACATCGACCAGGTGCCCGCCGTTGGCCTCGCGCCGGAGTGGATGAGTGAGAAGGCGCTTTCGATTGGCACCTACTGCATGGCCTCCGGCGCGTACGTCATCTTCGGCGGCGCGTCCCCGCTCAGCGGCATGCCTGACCGTGTCTCGGACAGCGACGCGGTGCTGAGATACATCAGCGAGGGGTGGGAGGAGCTATACGGCGGCAAGATGGAGTTCGAGGACGACCCGGACGAGATGATCCGTCTGACGCTGGAGCACATCGACAAGAAGCGGGCCGACCTCGGCCTGCCGGAATACGACCCCGAACGCTTTGGGCGCAGTGGTGACGCCCGCATGCGCGAGCTTGAATCGCTCCCGCTGGCAGAACAGCGGGCCGCCATCTACGGCGAGCCAGGAAAGTAGAGGAGGGTAGATAAAAGATGTCTCGTTACATAGCAACCCGGGCTATTCGCGGGGCAAACGCGCTCGTGCGGGAGGCCGAGCTGATGCTCGACCAGGCCCTGGAGGACAAAGGGCCAGAGACCGCCGTCGCGTTCCCCAATACAGCCTACTACCTTCCCTTGATCTTCGGCATGACCGGCCTTGAGATCGAGACGCTCGGCCAGCTGCCGGAGGTGATGAACATCGCCCGCAACCTGCTGCACCCGGTCCCTTCGCAGGCCCGGTGGACGCCCTACCTGGGCGAGACGCTCGACAGCGGCATGGCGACGCTGATCGCCGCCGAGGTGATCGAGGTGATCCGCTATATCTATGGCTTGCAGCCGGAGCCGATGCCCGGCTTTACCCTGGCCGGTGGCACCGCCCATTCGAGTAATGGGTCAGGTGGCAGCGGCCTGGAAGGGCACCTGAATGGGGCGATTGACGACATCCAGCTCCGCTCGTGGGGCATCCAGCTGGTGGACGGGCGTATGCCCGGCTTCGCTGCCATCGTTGGCGCGGCCAAGTCGAACGAGGTGGCGGTCAAGATCGTGCGCGAGCTTCAGCGCCGCAACATCCTGACCTTCCTCTCCGGCAACGTCAACGGGCGCAGCATCATCCACCAGCTTCTCGAAGAGGGCGTCGAGCTGGGGTACGACACCTACACCGTGCCCTTCGGCACCGACACCCTCAGCGCGATCTACGCGCTGGGCTTCGCCACCCGCTCGGCCCTGACCTTCGGCGGCATGAAAGGTGGACAGGCGCGCCGGATTCTCGAATATAACCGCGACCGCGTCTTTGCCTTCGTGCTGGCTCTGGGCGAGGTCGACGACCTGAAATACGCGGCGGCTGCCGGGGCGATCAACTTTGGCTTCCCGGTCATCGCCGATACGGTCATCCCTGAAATCCTGCCGACCGGCATCACTACCTACGAGCACGTGGTCAGCCTGCCCTTCAACGAGATCGAGGGGGAGGATGACCTGGATCGGGCCGAGCTTCTGGTGCAGAAGTGCATCGAGGTGCGCGGCGTCAAAATCCAGATGGTCGACGTGGACGTGCCGGTGCCTTACGGCTCGGCCTTCGAGGGCGAGGTAGTGCGCCGCGCCGACATGCGGATTGAGTTCGGCGGCAAGCACGCGCGCTGCTTCGAATACCTGCAAATGGCCGAGATGGACGACGTGGTGGACGGCAAGATCGAGGTGGTCGGCCCCGGCATTGACGGTGTCGAGGCGCAGGGCTACATGGACATGGGGATCGTGATCGAAGTCGCCGGTCGCCAGATGCAGGAGGACTTCGAGCCGGTGCTGGAGCGCCAGGTGCACTACTTCGTCAATGGCGCGTCCGGCATCCAGCACATCGGGCAGCGTGACATCGCCTGGATACGAATCTCGCAGGCGGCTGCCGACAAGGGCTTCGACCTGGAGCACTTCGGCAAAATCCTGCACGCCCGCTTCCACGCCGATTTCGGCGCGATCGTCGACAAGGTGCAGGTCACGATCTACACCGACCCGGAGCAGTTGGAAGCCTGGCTTGAGAAAGCGCGCGAGGCGTACGACTACCGCAACCGCCGTCTGGCCGATCTGACCGACGACGCGGTTGACGAGTTCTACTCGTGCACGCTCTGCCAGTCGTTTGCCCCCGACCACGTCTGCATCGTCAGCCCGGAGCGGCTGGGCCTGTGCGGCGCGTACAACTGGCTGGACTGCAAGGCGTCCTTCAACATCAACCCGACCGGCCCCAACCAGCCGATCAAGCTGGGCAAGCTGATGGACCCGGTGAAGGGCTACTGGGAGGGCCCGATGACCGCCTGCGGCTGCTTCGAGTGCATCGTGATGCTCATCCCGGAGGCCAACGGCGTGATGATCGTCAGCCGCGAGGACACCAGCATGACCCCGGCGGGCATGACCTTCAGCACGCTGGCCGGTATGGCGGGTGGCGGCTTGCAGACGCCCGGTGTGATGGGCGTGGGCAAATACTATCTGATCAGTCCGAAGTTCATCTCGGCGGACGGCGGCTTCAAGCGGATCGTCTGGATGAGCAGCTTCCTCAAGGAGTCGATGGCCGACGAGATGCGGGTCGCTGCTGAGCGCGAGGGCATGCCTGACCTGTTGGATAAGATCGCCGACGAGCGCAGCGTGACCACCGTTGAGGATCTGCTCGCCTGGCTGGAGCAGCACAACCATCCGGCGCTGGTGATGGACCCCATTTTCTAGATACGTGGATGGTTTGTAGGAGTGTGATTGTAGGGACACGGCATGCCGTGTCCCTATGGGTGAAAATGTGACGATCACTACTGAATGACGAGTCGGATTCTTCTCCCAGGCTGGTCCGCGATCTGATGACCGTCGGTGTGCTGGGCTGCCCGCCTGAGACTCCCATCGCCGAGGTGGCGCGCCTGCTGTTGCAGCGCGACCTGGAGGGGCTGGTCGTCATGGATGAGATGGGCAACGCCGCCGGGGTGATCACCCAGGACGAGCTGGTGCGCGCTTACGCCGCGCCCGGCGACCCGGCATCGCTGACCGCGGGGGACGTCATGCGGCCCGACATCCCGGAGGTGCCGACCGACATCCCGCTGAAAGCTGCCGCGCAGTTGATGGGGGATCGGGGGGTGCGCATCTTCTTTATGATGCACCACGACAAGGGGATCGCCTGGCCCGCCGCGATACTGAGCTACCGCCACCTGCTGCGCCATCTGGCGGCGGAGGGAGAAGAAGACTTACGAGATATGGGAATCCAGGCTGAGCGTGAGGCCCCACTGGAGGCGTTCTTCAGGAGGCGTGACGCAGCCCGGCAGCAGAATCTACAACCTGACCAGGAGTAAACGTTATGCCAGTTGAGATACCTAAAGACAAATGGCCCGGCGCGGTGCGGACGATCACCCTTGGCGCGACCGAAGCCGAGGGCGGGACTCGTACGAGCGTCGTCACCGTTGGCGGGCAGACCGCCCTGCCCTTCATGCACTTTGAGAGCGAGGTCCCGCACCGTCCGGTGGTGGCGATCGAGATCAAGGACAGCCGCCCGGACGACTGGTCGCCGCTGCTGCTTGAGGCCTGGGGTGACGTGGTGGACGACCCCGCCGCCTGGGCGAAGGCTGCCGAGGAGGCCGGGGCCGAGCTGATCGAGCTGATGTTCAGCCTGAATGACGCCGATGGGAACCCGATCACCGCCGACCACGCCGTCGAGACGGTGAAGGCCGTGCTGGGCGCGACGGGCCTGCCGCTGCTGGTGTTTGGGCCGGGCCAGGCCGACGTGGACAACGAGATTCTCGTCCCGGTGGCCGAGGCGGCCAAGGGCGAGCGCCTGGTGCTCGGCATCTGCGAGGATAAGAACTACCGCACGATCGTCGCCGCCGCCCTGGCAAACGACCACCTGGTCAGCGCGCGCACCGCGATGGACGTCAACCTCGCCAAGCAGTTGAACATCCTGATCTCCGACATGGGCCTGCCGCTCGAGCGGGTGCTAATGGACCCCACCACCGGCGCGCTCGGCTACGGGATCGTGTACGGTTTCTCGGTGATGGAGCGCCTGCGCCTGGCCGCGTTGCAGGGCGACGCGATGACCCAGCTTCCGATGGTCGTCACCCCCGGCTTTGAAGCCTGGAAGACGAAGGAATCGAAGGTGGGCGAGGGCGTGCCCGACTCCTGGGGCGACTGGGAGGCGCGCTCGATCAACTGGGAAGTGCTGACGGCGATCACGCTGCTCGAATCGGGCGCGGACATCGTCGTCCTGCGCCACCCGGAGAGCGTCCGGCGCGTCAAGGCGGCGATCGAAGAGTTGATGGCCGTCCCTGAGCTGGCATAGAGTTATTGGTGAGGAGCAACACACGATGGCTTTAAGTGGTATTCAAATTTACAAAATGCTCCCGCAGACGAACTGCAAGGACTGCGGGTTTCCCACCTGCCTGGCCTTTGCCATGAAGCTGGCCGCCAAACAGGTCGAGCTGGCCGACTGCCCGCACGTCAGCGACGAGGCCAAGGCCGAGTTGGCCGAATCCGCCGCGCCGCCCATCCGGCTGGTGACGCTCAAGGCGAACGGCCACGAGGTCAAGGCCGGGAACGAGGTCGTGCTCTTCCGGCACGAGAAGACGTTTTATCACAAGCCGGGCCTGTTCATCCGCGTGCGCGACGACGAATCGGCGGACGACATCAAGGCCAAAGTTGGGGCGGCGGATGCCTATTCTGTCAACTACGTCGGCATCGACCTGACGATTGACGGATTCGCGGTGGAGTCCGTCTCCGGCGACCCGGCGGCGTTTAAGGCCGCCGTCGAGGCGGTGCGCGCCGCCAGCGACCGCCCCCTGGTCCTGATCGGCTCCGACCCGTCGGCGCTTGAGGCCGGGCTGGGCGCGCTCGACGGCGAGGCCCCCCTGATCCACGGCGCGACTGCCGACAACTGGGAGGCGATGGCCGACCTGGCGAAAGCGAGTGGGGCCGCGCTGACCGTGGTCGGGAACACGCTGGACGAGCTGGCCGACCTGACCGGGCAGGTGCAGGGCAAGGGTGTCGAGGACATGGTGCTCGCCCCCTCGGCGCTGGAAATGAGCACCTCGCTGATGCTCAGCACCCAGAGCCGCCGCCTGGCGCTGAAGAAGAACTTCCGCCCGCTCGGCTACCCGTCGATTGCCTTCCCCGGCGACGCAGGCGACCCGGCCCGCGAGTCGATGCTGGCCGCGCAGGCGATTGCCAAGTATGTGGGGTTCATCGTGCTCGACACTTTCGCGCCGGAGCAGATTTACCCGCTGCTCGTGCTGCGCGAGAACGTCTACACCGACCCGCAGAAGCCGATCCAGGTGCAGCCCGGCCTTTACGAGATCAACGGCCCCTCCGCCGACGATCCGCTGCTCGTGACCACCAACTTCAGCATCACCTACTTCAGCGTGGCGAACGAGGTCGAAAACACCGGCCTGCCCGCCTGGCTGCTGGTGTCCGACGCCGAGGGGATGAGCGTGCTGACCGCCTGGGCCGCCGGGAAGTTCGACGCCGAGCGGATCGCGAAGGACGTCAAGAACTTCAGCGTGGCGGACAAAGTCAGTCAGCACCGCATCGTGCTGCCCGGCCACGTCGCCGTGCTCTCTGGCGAGCTTGAGGAGGAGCTGCCCGGCTGGCAGGTGCTCGTCGGCCCGCGCGAGGCGGTCGACATACCGCAGTATATGAAAGAAGCGTTGTAGAGGAACGGGCGGCGATAGGCGGCCACATGACACACATGATTCGCGCCGCGCGCCGGGCGGCTGGCGGCGGCAGAACGTCTGGTGACCGATAGCCGATGGCCGATCACACCATACAGTTCGAGGGCGCAGCGGAGCCGGTCAGCGTGCCGACCGGGGCACTGCTTTCTGAGGCTGCGCGCCTCGCCGGAGTAGAGATTCTCCAACCTTGCGGGGGGCAGGGACGCTGCGGGCGGTGCGCCGTCCAGATTCTTGATGGAACGGTGCGCCGCCGCAGCACGTTGCGCCTCTCCCCGGCGGACGTCGAGGCCGGGTACGCCCTGGCCTGCCAGTCGGTCGTCGAGGGTGATGCCCGTGTGTACGTGCCGCCGCAGGAGAAGATCGAGCGGCGGCTGACCACCGACCGGACGGTGGCCGAGGTCACCGTCCCCGATTGGTATGACCCCACCACCCGGCAGGCGATCAGGCGGGTTAACCTGACCCTGGCCCCGCCGACGATGGACGACCAGACCGACGATTGGAGCCGTCTCCAGCGCGCTCTGCGCCAGGAGGCCGGTCTGGACGAAGTGGAGGCGTCCCTGGGGACGCTGCGCGGGATCGGGACGGCCCTGCGCGAGGGAGAATGGCAGGTCGCTGCCGTCCTGGACGTGAACCGCTGGGACTGCGACCCGTGTCGGCCAATCCTGGTCGACCTGCTCCCCGGCCACCCGCCTGACGACACGCCGCTTTGGGGGGCGGCGATCGACATCGGCACGACGACCGTCACCGTCTGGCTGGTCGACCTGCTGAGCGGCGAGGTACGCGCCCAGGTGGCCGAGTATAACGGCCAGATCGCGCGCGGTGAGGACGTGATCTCGCGCATCATCTACGCCGGGAAGAGCGAGCAGAACCGCCAGGAGATGCGGTCCCTGGTGCTGGAGACGATCAACACTCTGCTGGAGACCGCCTGCAAGCGTGTCAAGGCCCAGCCTGGCGAGGTTTACAAGGTGACCGTGGCGGGGAACAGCACGATGATCCACCTGCTGCTTGGCATCCCGGCGGGCAGCATCCGGCTCTCCCCCTTCATAACGGCGGTTAACCACGTTCCGTCCAGCCCCGCCCGTGAGGTCGGGATCAACATCCACCCGGCGGCCAGCGTCGACTGCCTGCCCGGCGTCGCCAGCTACGTGGGGGCGGACATCAGCTCCGGCGTGCTCTCCTCCGGCATGGACGACAGCGAGCAGATCACCCTGTTCCTGGACGTGGGCACGAACGGCGAGACCGTGCTCGGTTCCTCCGAGTGGCTGGTCACCTGCGCCTGCTCGGCTGGCCCCGCCTTCGAGGGCGCGGGTGTGCTGGACGGGATGCGGGC
>JARRJX010000213.1:0-4757 GCA_037388645.1 Chloroflexota bacterium | reverse complement strand
CATCATGGGAGACCTGTCCGTGCAGTTGCGCGAGGCGGGTAACGACCAGGCCGCCGACCGCCTGGATCAGCTCCGCGTCGAGGCCGAGCAGTTGATCTCCTGAGACAGGTTTTGATCGTCTTGAATGGGGCTGCTCTCTTTGTGAGGGCGGCCCCTTGTTTTTGTTGCGCCTACAGGTCGGCTTCCAGCGCCGCCAGCAGTGCCTGCCCGCCGATTTCTGCGGCGGTGCTGGCCTCTTGGGGGCCTCGAATGTCCTCGATCAGCACGGCGACGGCGACCGCGCGCTGCGAATCGAGGCGCACGAAGCCGATGAACCAGGCGTTCAGGCTGCCCTCTGGCCCGGCCAGCGCCAGCCCGGTGTGGCCGTAGACCAGGTGGTCCGGTAAAGCCGCTCCCCTGGCATCGCCGCTCATCACCGCGCGGCGCATCAGGCTGTCAACTTCCTCGATGCTCTCCGGGCTGATCGTCCCCCTGGGGTTCCCGCTGGCTGTTTCCAGCCGCCAGGCTTTTCCCGGTGTCCGGGTCGCTTCCACCAGCCGCAGCGCCGGGACCCGCCCCTGGTTAGCCATCGCGCCCGCCACCATCGCCATTTGCAAGGGGGAGACGGTCAGCTCGCTCTGCCCGATCGCAGTGAGCGCGGCGTCCATCTCCTCCGGCGGGATCGACAGGTCGGGAGCCGCCGTGGGCAGGGAAAATGCAGGCGCGTCGAGCAGCCCAAAATCGGTCAGCGCTGCGCCCAGCCGCCGCGCGTTGAGCTGTCTGCCTATCGCCTGGAAAGGAGCCGGGCACGCCTGTAGATACGCCTGCGCGATGGTGTCCACCCCCTCAGTCGCGCCGACACAGGGCAGCGTCCCGCCCCCCACCACCACGCTCAGATCGCCCTGCCAGGGCTGCGAGGGGGTGAGCAGCCCCGTGTTCAAAGCCGCCCCCAATACGATGCTCTGTAAGGCCGTCCCCGGCTGGTATAGCCCCTGGGTGGCGCGGTTGAGTAGCGGTGCGTCGTCGTCAGCCGCCAGGCTGTCCCAGTTCTCCCCCAGCGTGTTCGGGTCAAAGGTCGGCTGGCTGCCGATTGCCAGCACCTCGCCGTCCGGCACCCTCAGCACGACCGCCGCGCCTTTGTGGCCCGCCAGCGCGGCCTGAACGGCCTGCTGCACCCCCAAGTCGATCGTCAGTCGGATGTCTCCACCGGCCTGAGAGCGGTGCAGCCACTGGTTGAGTAAGCGCTCGCCGGGTGTGAGCGCGGTATTGCCGCGCAGCAGGTCGTCGTACGCGGCCTCGATCCCCCCTACCCCATATTGAAGGCTGTAATACCCGACGACAGGGGCCACCGCCGGGTACGGATAATCCCGCGTGACCACCCTCGACTCCGCCTCGACCTCGGCAGTTGTCAGCGGCGTGCCGTGCCGGTCCAATATCTGGCCGCGCTGGATGCGCTGCTCCTCCAGCACGCGCCGGGGGTTGTCGTCGCGGGCCTCCAGGCTTCCCCGGCGAACCAGCCCCCAGTAGCCCAGCGCCAGGGCCACCAGGGCCAGCGCGGCGAGCATCGCCCGGTTCAGCCGCCGCAGTGAGTCGGTCATGGGGCGAACTCGATTATGGGCTTACCGGCCCGTCTACGGGTGTAAAAAGACTGGCTTTCCGGGTCGGAGATGCGCAGCAGCAGGCCGATCATGATGAAGCTGGAGAGCAGCGAGCTGCCCCCGTAGCTGACGAAGGGCAGCGTCACCCCGGTCAGCGGGATGATCTTGGTCACCCCGGCCATGATCATCCAGGTCTGCGCCCCCAGCGCGATCCCGATCCCGGCGGCCAGCAGCGCGTGGAAGGGCCGCCGCTCGTCGTGCAGCGCCAGCCGCATCGCCCGTGACACCAGCACGGCCATGCAGCCGATCACGCCCAGCGCCCCCGTCAGTCCCCATTCCTCCGCGATCGCCGCGAACACGAAGTCGGAATGCACCACCGGGATGTAGATCGGCGCGCCTTGTCCAACCCCCTCGCCGAACAGCCCGCCCGCCGCGATCGCCAGCAAGGATTGCACGATCTGGAACGCCCGGTCGCTGGCTTCCGGCCAGGGGTTCCACCAGGTATCCACCCGCAGGCGCACCACGCCGAAGAGCCGGTAGCCGACCAGCCCGGCCAGGATCAGCAGCACCGCCCCGGCGATCAGGTAGCCGATCTGGTCGGTCGAGGCGTACAGCATCGCCAGGAAGATCAAGAAGAAGAGCGACGCGGTGCCCAGGTCGCGCTGCCTGACCAGTAAGATCATGCAGAACCCCCACATCAGCAGCAGCGGGCCGACGTAGGAGAGCGGCGGCAGCCGCCACGGGCCGATCTTGACCTGGTCTTCGACGATGATCTCCCGTTTTTCGGCCAGGTAGCTTGCCAGGAAGACGATCAGCAGCAGCTTGAGCAGCTCCGACGGCTGGAAGTAGATCAGCCCGCGCAGCCCCAGCCACAGTCGTGGGGCGAAAGCGTCGCCCGATGGGTTGACGCCGAAGAGCAGCGTCGCGCCCAGCAGCAGCAGCCCCGCCAGTAGCCAGGTGTAGCGGAACCGCTGGAGGAAGCGGAGCCGGGGAGGGAGGGTCATCATGAAGATCGCCGCCCCGCTGGCGATCACCAGCCAGATGGTCTGGCGGGTGGCGAAGGCCGGTGCCAGGCGCGCCACCAGCGTCAGCCCCCAGCCCGCCAGCAGCATCACCACCGGCATGATGAAGGGGTCGCGTTTGGGCAGGAGCCGATTCAAGACCAGGTGCCAGGTGACTGCGCAGGCGCACCAAACGCCCACTGCCCACAGGTTCACCCACGGCTCCTGCCGGGCGAGCAGCAGCCCCACCCGGTTCAAGACCACGAACAGCCCGGCCAGCAGCAGCAGGGTCCGCTCGCGCCGGGTGATACCGGCCTGTGGCTCGATCCAGGCGGCCAGTTCGGCTGCCGGGGGGTGGGAGTCGCCTTGCATCCGGTTTATCCGAAGTACTTCCCGACGATTGGCTTGAGCCGCTGGAGAGTCTCCGCCGGGATTTTGCGCCGGTCGGTGATGAAGGCCGTTTCCAGCGCCCGGTGGCAGTCACACTCCGGATCGGTTTCACTCACCATACCGACGAGGTAGATCAGCGACTGCTGCGCCAGCTCCAGGTTGGCGTGCAGAGTCCGCACGATCGCGTCCACCGTCACCGGCTCCTCCGATTCGTGCCACACGTCGTAGTCGGTCACGTGGGCCATCACCGAGTAGCACATCTCCGCCTCGCGTGCCAGGTACGCCTCCGGCGAGGTGGTCATCCCGATGATCGACATCCCCCACGAGCGGTACACGTTGCTCTCGCCCTTCGTGCTGAAACGCGGCCCTTCGATGGTCACGAAGCAGCCCCCCAGGTGGACGACCCCCCCGGCCTGCCGGACGCTTTCCGCGGCCATCTGGTTCAGCTCCGTGCAGAACGGCTCGGCCACGCCGACGTGCGCGACCAGTCCATCCCCAAAAAACGTGCGCCCCCGTTCGTCTTTCGTGCCGTCGAAAATCTGGTCGGGGATCACGATCTGCCCTGGCTCGTAATCCTCCCGCAGCGACCCGCAGGCGCTCACCGCGATCACCCGCTCGACCCCCAGCGTCTTGAGCGCGTAGATGTTGGCCCGGTAAGGCACCTCTCCGGGCATGTGTACGTGCCCCCGTCCGTGCCGGGGGATGAACGCCACCCGCACGCCATCCAGCCTCCCGATGATGATCGCATCCGATGGCGGCCCAAACGGGGTATCCACGAACCGCTCCTCGACGTCGGTCAGCTGCGGCATGTTGTATAAGCCGGAGCCGCCGATCACCCCGATTCGAATGGATTCCTCACTCATCTCTAACAGCTCCTTCGTGAATGGTGATTATCTGGTATCAATGCGGTATCAGCTTGATTGGAAAACCAGCCTGACTCGCCCGATCTCGATCACGTCTCCCGGCGATAAGATGACCTCGTCGCTCACCGGCACGTCGTTGATCGACGTCCCGTTCCGGCTTTCCTGGTCGGTCAGGCACCATTGGCCCCTGCTCAGCACGATCTGGGCGTGGAATATGCTGGTGGTGCTGTCTTCCAGGACGATGGTATTGGTGGGGCCGCGTCCGATCGTGGTCAAAGGCTCCAGGGGGAATTCCTGGCCCACCTGCAAGGGCACGTCCTCGCAGGTCATCACGACCAGCCACCCGCGCGGGTACGTGCGCTTGCCGGTCGATTCCCCCGCCGCGTTCACGTCACGCCAGATGAAGAATAACAGGGTAGCCAGGAAGGCGTACAGCGCCAGGGCGATGAGGACGCGCAGGATCAGGAGCAGCAGGTCGAGAGACACATTCATGCCCCGTCTGGTGAATCAGGGGTGGAGGGTCTGGGCTTGGTAAAGTCGTCTTCGTCCTGGTCGTCGGGGTTATCCTCGGTGTAGAACAGGCTGGTATCGGCCAGGGTGATCATGTCGCCAGGCTGCAAGATCGCTTCCTGGATCGGTTTGCCGTTGACCTTGGTGCCGCTCGTGCTGCCCAGGTCGAATAACACGTAATGCCCGAAGCGCAGCCGGATTTGGGCGTGCCGCCGGGAGACGATCGGGCTGTCCAGGATCACCTGGTTGGCCCGGTCCCGTCCCAGCGTGATCACGGCCTTGTCGAGCGGGATGTGCCGCCCGTCTTTGGTGATCAGCCCGGCCTGGCGTTCTGGCTGCATCTCCTGGTTGATTTCTGACAGCCGGATGCTTTTGGTCGTCTCGAACCTGGCGTCTGTGTGGTAGGCGCTGACCTT
>JARRJX010000212.1:0-4766 GCA_037388645.1 Chloroflexota bacterium | reverse complement strand
CGGTGGCGGCCCACGCGTGGCAGGAGGTCGGCGCGGGTGAGCACGAGCGCAGCACGGCAAGGAGGAGTCGCCCCGTCTCGCCAGGATGGACGCCGATGGCCTTCATAACGATCCGGGGCTTGAAACGCTACTTCCAGATGGGCGATACGACGGTCAAGGCGCTGGACGGCATCGACCTGGACGTGGCGGAGGGGGAGTTCCTGTGCCTGATGGGGCCGAGCGGCTCCGGGAAGAGCACGCTGCTCAACCTGCTGGGCGGCCTGGACACGGCGGACGCGGGCAGCGTCGTCGTGGACGGGCAGGAGATCACCAAGCTGGACGAGAACGGGCTGGCGATCTACCGGCAGCAGAAGGTCGGGTTCATCTTCCAGACCTTCAACCTGATCTCTACAATGAAGGCGGTTCAAAACGTCGAGTTCCCGATGATCTTCGCCGGGGTGCCGCGCGATGAGCGGCGGCGGCGGGCGATCCAACTGCTGGAGCAGGTGGGCCTGAGCGATCGGATGGACCACAAGCCGACCGAGCTTTCCGGCGGGCAGCAGCAGCGCGTGGCAGTCGCCAGGGGGCTGAGCAACCAGCCAGCGATCCTGCTGGGCGACGAGCCGACCGGCAACCTCGACTCGAAGACCGGGAAAGAGATTCTTGACATGCTCACCCATCTCAACCAGGAAGGCCAGACGCTGATCGTGGTGACGCACGACCCAGCGGTGGCGGACTACGCAGAGCGAACCATCCACATGCTGGACGGGTGTATCACGGATGAGACGAACAATCATGCCTGATAGATCATATTTACGAGGCCCTATCACCGCGAGAGGAAGAGCTGGCATTATGAAGCTGACGAACGTGTTTAGAGGCGCTCTGGTGGCCGTGATTGCCGTGCTGGCCGCCTTCACGAGCCAGCCCGACCAGGCGCTGGCGGTCGGCTACCCGGCCTTCAACATCGACAGCTGGTCGACCAACCCAGTGAACCTGGAGCGGGGCGGCACCTTCGTGTTGACGATGACGTTTTCCAACGTCGGGACGTACGGCGCGGACGAGGTGCAGGTGGAGGTGGCCGACGACGCCAACTTCGTCGGCCTGGGCACCAGCCCGCGCTACCAGCACATGGGGATCGGGGCGCAGGTGACGACGACGCTCCAGGTGGGCATCTCGGAGACAATCGAGACCGGCTACTACGGCATCCCGATCCAGTTCAGCTACCACCACAGCGCCCTGGGCGGCCAGACCCAGACCGCCACGCGCACGATCGGCGTGAACGTAACGGGGCTATCGCCCTTCTGGGACCAGCAGGACACCGGCGCGCCGCAGCTCGTGATCGAGGGGTCGCAGGTCGGGCTTTCGAGCGCGGGGGACGGGGTGCTGCTGGTGACGCTCGACCTGCGCAACATCGGCAACCGCACCGCGACGAACGTGGTCGTCAACCTGGACAGCAGTGACGTGTTCAGCCCGGCGGAAGGGGTCAGCTCGGCCTTTGGGCTGGACAAGGACATCGACGTCGACCAGCACGCGGAGATCACGGTGCCGCTGATCCTGATCGCCTCACCGGATGGTAACATCAGCCAGTCGTTCACCCTGGAATACGCCAGCTACAGCGGGGGCAGCTATTCAGACACGCAGAGCGTGCCGATCCTGCTGGGGCACCTCACCGCGCAGACGCCCCACCTGCTGATCGAGGACTACACCGTCGAGCCGCAGCCGATCACGCCCGGCGCGCAGGTGCGCCTGACTCTCAGCCTGGCGAACCTGGGGGCGGGCGCGGCGCAGCAGGTGTTCGTGCGCTTCGGCGATACCGCCGACTCACTCGCCCCGTTCGCGCCGGTCGGCAGCAGCAACGTGCTGTTCCTGGAGGAGCTGCCCGCGGAGTCGCGCGTCGAGATGGGGCTTGACCTGCTGGTAGACGGCAGCGCCGAGTCGGGGTTGGTGCCGATCGACGTGAGCCTGACCTATGACAGCGTGTATGGGATCGAGGAGACAGAGACCTTCACGATCAGCCTGCGGGTCGAGGCCACCCCGCACCTGGAGATCGACTTTTACCAGGACATCCCCCAGCCGGTGACGGTCGGCAGCACGTTCGACCTGCCAATCGAGGTGATCAACATCGGCGAGAACTCGGTGAACGTGAGCACAATCGAGGCGGAGAGCGACCTGCTGCAAATCACCGACGGATCGCTGTACCTCGGCCAATTGGACGGCGGCACTTCGGGGACATTCTCGCCCTCGGCGGAGGCCATGCAGGCGGGCACGGCGACGGTCGTGGTCACCGTCAACTACCTCGACGACTTCCAGCAGCCGCAGGCGATCACCCAGCGCCTCTCGGTCGAAGTGGAGGCAAGCCCCTCCACCCAGGGTGAGACCGGAACCGGGGAGGGCAACGGGACTGAGTTCACCCCACCCAGCGGGGGGCAGAATGGGGTCACCGGCAGGGGGCAGGGAAGGGGCCAGGCGATGACGGTCGGCCAGCGCGCGATGAACGGGGTGCTCGGCTTCTTCGGGTTGGGGACGCGCTCGATCAGCGCGGCGGACTTGGGCAACTTCCAGCAGTCCGCACCCCAGCAGTAGCCGAAAGGAGGGGCGATGAGCGTACGCGACCTGATCGGGCTGGTATTTTCCAACCTGAACCGGATGCGCGGACGGGTGGCGATGACCGCGATGGGGGTGGTGATCGGGACGGCGGCTATCGTGATCCTGATCTCGCTGGCCTCCGGCCTGCAGGCCAGCACGGTGAACAGTTTCGAGCAGTTCGGCCCGCTCAACCAGATCACCGTGTTCGCCGGTGGGCGCTTCGGCGGCGACACCTCGGCAGAGGGGCTGACGTCGAAAGTGCTCGACGAGCTGGCTAACCTGGACGGCGTGATCGCCGTCACTCCCCTGGAGCAGTTCCGCGGCGGGGCAACGCTGCGGTATAACCGCCTGTACGGCTTCTCCAGCATCTACGGGATCGACCCGCAGGCGCTCCGCTACCTGAACTTTGACCTGGCGGAGGGAACCGACCAGCTCACCCCCGGCACGATCATCATCGGGGCGATGGTGCCTGATTCATTCTCCGCAGACGAATCCTCCGCCGGGCGCGGCGGCGCGGCGTTTTTCGGCCCCAGTGGGGGTGGCAACAACTCGCAGACAACCGACACCACGCCCGCGCCCGACCTCCACGGGAAGACCATCCTGCTGGAGATGACCCGGATGAGCGACGACAAGCAGCAGCAGCGCACCGAGCGGCTGCGGGTGGGCGGCATCCTGGCGGAGACAGGCGGGGAGCAGGACTACAACATCTACATGTCGCTGCACGACATGGAAAAGCTGACGACCTGGGTGGACGGGGAGCGCCCCAACTGGGAGCAGAACGGCTACTCGCAGGCGCTGGTGATCGCCGAGGAAGACCCGGAGACGATCCTGAAGGTGACCGACGAGATCACCAACCTGGGCTACTTCGCCTTCTCGACCACCTCGATTGTCGAGAGCCTGCAAAGCACCTTCCTGATCATCGAGGCGGTGCTGGGCGGGATCGCCTCGATCGCGCTGCTGGTGGCCGCGATCGGCATCGCCAACACGATGGTGATGTCGGTGCTGGAGCGCACCCGCGAGATCGGGCTGATGAAGGCGCTGGGCGCGCAGAACCGCGACGTGCTGGGCGTGTTCCTGGCCGAGGCGTCGGCCATCGGCCTGATCGGCGGGATCGTCGGGGTGCTGATCGGCATCGGCGGATCGCAGATCATCGACGTGATCGCCATCAGCTACCTGAGCACCCAGGGCAGCAGCGACATCACCAGCATCGTCCTGACGCCGGTCTGGCTGCCCGTCTTCGCCATCATGTTCTCGATGGTGATCGGGCTGCTGGCGGGCATCTACCCGGCCTTCCGGGCCGTCCAGCTTGACCCCGTCCGCGCGCTGAAATACGAGTGAGGCATGAACCTTAAGCGGATTTACCCGATCGTACCGATCACCATCGCGCTCGCCCTCGCCGCCGCCGGATGCACGTCGGGGGCCGGTCCGACGACTGAAGAGGTCACGGTGGTGGGCAGGCGGAACGCCCAGACGACCCCGCTGGCGACCTATACGCCGATCCCGCCCAGCGCGACGCCCGAAGCCGGGACGCCGACGCCCGGCGTGGGCACACCCTCCGGGATCACGCCGGTTAGTCCCCATACCGCGCAGCCGGAGGGGTCTTACCAACTCCCGGCGCAGGTTTTCGACACGCCGGTGCCGACGCCGACCGGCGTGCCGATCCTGCCTTCGATCTACGCCTTCAGCATCCGGCCCCAGGAGATCGAGATCGGCGGGCAGGTGTACATGGCCTGGGACGCGCGCGGCGACCGGGCCTACCTCTGCCCAAAGACGCGGCTGGGGCTGGCCGACACCTGCTTCAACGTGCCGCTGAACGGCTCGCAGTACGTGACCGTGCACGCCGACGACCAGACCTGGGACTATTACGGGTTCGAGCTGCACGTGGTCGCCAACGGGGAGGAAGAGGTGCAGTTCATGCCGCTGACGGTCACCTGCCAGGGGCCGGGGCAGTGGTGGTTCTTCCGGGGCGACCCCTTCACGACGAACGTGCCGGAGCAGTGCCCGGCCAGCCGCCCAATCGAATCGGCGGGGGCGGCCCAGCGCTTCGAGCACGGGCTGATGATCTGGGTCGAGGCGGTGGGGCGGGTGCTCGTGCTGTACGACGGCGGCGCGTACCACTCGTTCGGCTCGCTGCCTGAGCCCACCTCCGAGACTGCCTCTACAGGCGAGACGCCCCCGGCGGGCCTGCAAGAGCCGGTCAG
>JARRJX010000211.1:0-4792 GCA_037388645.1 Chloroflexota bacterium | reverse complement strand
CTCCGATCTGCTGCCCGGCGGTCACCACATCCTCCGGATTGACCAGGATGCTGGATTGGTGCCAGTACCCGGTATAGACACCTCGTCCGTGGTCGATGATGGTCACAAACCCCCGGATGTCGAGGATGCCGGTGTCGACGACGACGCCATCCGCCGGAGCGATCACCGGGGTGCCGATCGGTCCGGCGAAATCCGTCCCGCTGTGGAACGCATACAACTGCGGCCCGCCGCTGTAGGTGCGGGCCGTGCCAAAGGCGGAGGTCATCACGCCCGTCGCCGGGAGCAGGAACAGGCCATCCCAGGACTTCTCCAGGCTGAAGCCCGACATGCTTGACTGGATGTAAATATTTTCTTCGGCGATTGACTGCTCGTCGGCGAGCAGCTCGGCAGTGTCCGGGGCCAGGCGGATCACCTCGGAGCCGTAGTTCCCGCTCTCCACGACGACGTTCCGCGCCAGAACCCAGCTTCGCCCGTTGGCATCCTCAAACTGGACGGCTATCGGATAAATCCCCGGCTCGGTCCAGCGGTCAACCCCAAAAACCGCCTGATGGGTCGTCCCGGCTTCGTCCGATACGAATGTCAGTTGATTGGTGCCAAAACTCCCCGTCAGCGTCCCTGGCCCGGCGGTCTGCACCACCACGCCCCCGCTGCGCCCCGGTTCGAGCGGGACCGGGTGTAGGCTGACCGACACCCAGGGGTCAAACATCACCCGGTCAGGCTCCTGCGAATCGGGTACGTCGATCAGCTCTCCGGGCAAAGCCAGGAACGGGCTTGGCAGCCCGTTGAGCTGGAGCAGTGCGGAAAGGTTGGCGTTTCCCCTCAAAGCCACCCGCAGTATCGAGTCGCCGCGGCCCAGCCGGATAAGCCCCATCGACTCGTCCGGCGATCCGGCTGCCGAGGGCACCTGGAGTGTTTGCCCCACCAGGAGGTGATCTGGGGCGATAATCCCGTTCAGTTGTGCCAGCGCCACGCTTGAGCCACCGTGCCGCTTTGCCAGTGCCTCAAGCGAATCGCCTATCCCGGCGACGACGGGCTGCACTTGGAGGCTCTCGGAGGTTGCGCCACCGATCGGGATCACCAGGCGCTGTCCCACCTCAGGGTCGACCAGCCCGTCGATATTGTTCACCAGTCGAACCATCTCAGCCGACACCCCGTAAGCGGTGGCGAAGCTTTCCAGGGTCTCACCGGCCTGCACGACGTGGATGCTGACGTCGCCAGGGACGCCGTCCCCTGGGCTGTCCTGGGCGCTCACCAGGCTGCTCCCGGTCGAGACCACCGCTCCCACCACGACGAGCACGCCGCACAGGCGGAGCAGCCACCACCCCCTTCTACTGTGCAGGCTGAAACTCAAGGGTGTCTCCAGGTTGAATGCGCTCAAACAAATCCGAGTGCGCTTCGACGGTATACCGTGCGGGAAGAGATGGTGCATAGGCCAGGTGCCAGGGTTGGGCCAGCACTTTGTCGACGACGCAGTACGAATCGTCCAGCCAGAAGACCGCGATCGGGAAAGCCATGAACATCATGTGGATCGAGGTTGCCGTGCGGCTGGCGCTTGCGGCAGCCATCAACAGCCCCTCTTCAGGCTCCAGCGTTCTGCGAAACATCAGGCCGCGCAGCTTGCAGCCAAAGGACTCACACCAGCGGATGCGGCTCGCCACCACATCCCCCGTGGCCTTATTGACCAGGTTCCCCACCTTCATTCCGGATTTCCCCATGTGGCACGCTACCAGGGCTGTTCAGATTTCAGTTCATACAGTGCAGATAATCTACTAAAGAGACAACACGTCCTTCACGGCTGTCGCCGGACGGCGGTTTTCCCGACACAAAAAAGGGGCGCAATGGCCCCCTCTAACCGGCACCTTCAGGTGCGAACGCAGTGGAGTCCTTTACCCGGCGGATACACTCTTCCCGGCGGAGGCGCTGACGTCGGTGTCTTCCTCTGTTTCGCCCAGCACCTGTTTCACACTTCGCAGCAGTTGCGCCGGGCTGAAGGGTTTGGTGATGTAATCCTGTACCTTGGCAATGTGCAGGCCGAGCACTTTGTCAATGTTCTGGGCCTTGGCAGTCACCACGATGACCGGGATCGTCTTCATGTATTCGTCAGCCTTCATCTGCTGATAGACGTCCCACCCATTCATATCAGGCATCATCAGGTCGAGCAGCACGACGTCTGGCTTGGCCTTCTGGATCATGTCCAGCCCTTCCTGCCCTCCCATGGCGGCCATCACCTTATAACCACGGCTGGTCAGGATGAGCTTCACCAGCTCGATCATCGCTGGCTCATCTTCGATGCAGATAATCGTCTTCTCTTTTTCAGTACTGGGATGGTCAGTCATACACCCCTCATTTCATCCAATGACTTTGATAAATCGTCCAGCCTGTTCGCCAGAAGATACAAGAACATGAATTGCTACAGATTTTAACGCATTTCAGAATAATTATACGCCTTGAGCAAGAGGTGGTTGACGCGCCAGACTGGATCAATGCCTCTCTTCAATTTTACATTCTTCGATACAACATGCAAACTGATTATGATTTGGCAAGCCAATCTATAGCCACAGATGGCAGGTCTGCCAGCCGCCCCATTCGTACCGTGCACTTCGGAAGCGATTCGAGAAACATCGAGCCATATCGCTTGCTGATCACCCGCCGGTCAAAGATCGTCACGATACCTCGATCGCTCTTTCGCCTGATTAACCGGCCAAATCCCTGTCTGAATCGGATGATGGCCTCCGGGATAGCGTATTCGATAAACGGATTGTCAAACAATTCTCCCCTGGCGGCAAATATCGGGTCGCTGGGGACGTTAAACGGCAGCCGGACGATCACCAGGGCGCTCAAATCCGTGCCTGGGATGTCGATCCCCTCCCAGAAGGAGCGGGTCCCCATCAACACCGCCCGTTCGTTCCGCACAAACTCGTCGAGCAGTTGCGCCCTGCTGGACCCATCACTCTGATCGTAGATCGCGATCCCGGCACGCTCCAGCTCATCGCCGATCGCGTTAGCCGTCAGCCGAAGCTGGGCGTAGCTGGTAAACAACACCAGTGCCCTGCCCTGAGTCGCCTTGCTTAAGGATAGGATACCATCCTCGACAGCCTGCTGAAACACGTCCTGCTGGGATGGCTCCGGGATGTCGTTAGGAATGTATAACAAAGTGCTGGACTGGTAATCGAAGGGCGACTCGACCGCCATCTCTTCCGCACCCTCGGCGAGCAGCCGGTGCCGGATGTAGTCAAACGCCCCGTTCGTTCGCAGCGTGGCGCTCGTCAGCACCACCGCCTCTTTGGCATTCCAGATGTACTGTTGCAGCATCGGGCCGATGTCAAGCGGGGCGACGTGCAGCGAGAGGTAATCGTTCCCCGGACGTAGTTCCGCCCAGTAGATAGCGTTCGGATCGGGGTCAGCGAACAGTTCTTCAAGGCGCTGATGCAGGTCCCCAATGTTACGTGAAGCCGCGCTCACGCCCGCCACCAGGTCATCGTAGTTGGCGATTCCAAAATCGGCCAGCATACGCAGCCCCTCGACCAGGTCGGCCATCGCCATCGCAATTGTCGAGGTGAACTGGCTTAGGTTATCCCAGTGTTTCTCGATCTCCCCCCACCCCGGTTGCCTCCTCAGCGAGCTGACGATCCGGATTCTCTCGGCGTAATCGTTGTTCCCAGAATTGGTGTAAGATTGTAACAAATTGCGGAGTGCCTGGAACAATTGGGACACGTGATGGTTCATGTAGGATGACGCCTCGATCACCGGCGTCACGAACGCCTCCAGGCGCTCATAATGCCGTTGGGGAAGCGCATCGCGGCATTGTTCCAGCAGCTCGCCCAACAGGCCAGAATCGGCGGTGCCCAGGTCGCTGAGCTGGCGCTGGATGAGGTAGGGATCGGTGTAGAAACTCAGGCCAGCCGTGGTCGCGTCTTCCAGGTGATGGGCTTCGTCGATGACCAGGTAGCGGTATTCCGGCAGCACGTGCCCTTCAGCCTGGACGTCGGAGAGCAGCAGGGCGTGGTTGACGATCAAAATGTGCGCCGAATCAGCTGCCTGTTTGGCGCGGAAGAACGGGCAGGCACCTCCCATCTGCACCATGCAGCGCTCAATCGAGCAGCCCTCGTTTTCCGCGCTCAAGTTCAGCCAGATGTTCTCCTCAACCGGGCCGCGCAGCGTCAGTTGAGTTCGGTCGCCGCTGTTCGTCCGGGTCAGCCACACCAGCAGGCGGGCGAGAATCTGCATCTCGTCGGCGGAAGTCGGCCCCCGGCGGCGCAGGCTCGCCAGGCGGCGCGGACACAGATAATTGCCTCTCCCTTTCAGTACAGCAGCCTGGAAGGGAAACCCCAGGTGGGCTTGCAGCATGGGGATATCCTTGTAGCGCAGCTGTTCCTGAAGGTTCAAGGTGTTGGTGCTGATCACGACGCGCGCCTCGTTTTTGACGGCGAAGTGGATGGCCGGGATCAGATAGGACAGCGACTTCCCCACCCCGGTAGGGGCCTCGATCAACAGATGCTGGCCTTCGTTGAAAGCGTTGGCGATTGCCCGGATCATCGCCTTCTGTTGGGGCCGGTGTTCGTACCCGGTTAAAACGGTCGACAGCACGCTCCCAGGCTCTACCAGCGAAGTGACTGCCTCGACGTCGACCGGCTGAATGGCCCGGCCTGCCGGAGCCGTGATCTGCTCCGCCTCACTCCCCCCGAATAATTCCTCCTCAAGCCGTCCGTCTTCGGCCCGCCGGGCAGGCTGCTTCTCGGTGAACGCGGCCTGGGCGCGCTCGCGCAGCGCCACCTCGAAGAACAGAGCGCCG